>CANIIA010000161.1 GCA_947467435.1 Betaproteobacteria bacterium | reverse complement strand
ATGTGCGACTTAATGCCGAGTAATGCACCGATTTCATCGATGCATTCGATGGTGATCAGCGTTGAATCCATGTCGGTGGCAATCAAGCCAAGCTCGCCGAACCGGCGTGACCGTGGTACCCAAGCAAAATCTAATTGATGCTGTTGTGAAAATTGCAGTACGGCGGCTGCATGATCGACTGGATTGAGGCCGAGTAAACGATATGCCAAGGGGTTGAGGCAGATGAGCTCGGTGGCGCAGCACTGGTTAGCGAGTTGCGCAGCCAATGCAGGTGTAATGTGCTGCGCTTGTAGCGTGAGTGAATAAGCGTGTTTGGTCATGCGGCAGGGTCGCTGAGTAGACGTAGCGTTTCTCGCGCACTCGCCACGCGTTCTTGCCAAGTGGGCATCTTGGCTTCGATGCGCAATTTTTCTGGGCCCGCTAGACGCCACGTCCGTCGTTGTTGAATAAGATCAATAATTCTTGCTCCGTCCACCGTGGTGTCTTTGGCAAATTGTAGAACCAGCGTTTCATGCGTTGCATCTAGACGCGCGACCCCAAGTGGCCGTGAAAAAATCCGCAGCGCGTGCGAATCAAGTAGGGCGCGTGCGGCATCGGGAAGATCACCAAAACGATCGACCAACTCTTCGGTGAGCGTCTCAAGTGCTTGCGCATTCTCGCAATTGGATAAGCGTTTATACAACGTGAGGCGCTCGTGGACATCACTACAATATTGATCAGGGAGCAGTGCTGGTGTGTGTAAATTGATTTCAGTGGCGAGATCGAGCGGCTGCTCTAAGTCGACGGCTTTGCCTTGTTTGAGCGAGCGCACGGCACGTTCAAGCATCTGCGTATATAACGAAAATCCAACTTCTTGAATTTCGCCAGACTGTGAGTCACCGAGCACTTCACCGGCGCCGCGGATTTCTAAGTCATGCATCGCCAGATAGAAACCCGAGCCGAGCTCTTCCATCATTTGAATCGCTTCTAAGCGTTTTTTAGCCGCAGCGCCTAAGCCAGCATCCGGTGCTTCGCCAACACTCACTGGAGGGGTGAGTAAAAACGCATACGCCTGATGATGAGAACGCCCAACGCGGCCACGCAGTTGATGTAGTTGCGCTAGTCCAAAGCGATCAGCACGATTAATGATAATAGTATTGGCATGTGGGTTGTCGATACCAGTTTCGATGATGGTCGAACACAACAAGATATTGTGGCGTTGTTGTGTAAATTCTCGCATCACGCGTTCGAGGTCGCGTTCACGTAGCTGGCCATGCGCAACTGCAATGCGTGCCTCCGGTAATAAACGCGCCAGACGATCGCGCATGGTCTCGATGGTGTCGACTTCGTTATGCAAAAAATACACCTGACCACCGCGCTTTAGTTCGCGCAAAACCGCCTCACGAATCAGACCATCAGAAAATGGAGAAACAAAGGTTTTGATGGCCAGTCGTTTTTGTGGCGCGGTTGCGATCACCGAAAAGTCGCGAATTCCCTCTAGAGACATCGCTAATGTGCGCGGAATTGGCGTCGCGGTGAGGGTGAGGACATCGACTTCTGCACGCAGCGCTTTGAGCGCTTCTTTTTGACGCACGCCAAAGCGATGTTCTTCGTCAATGATGACTAAACCTAAACGCGCAAATTTGACGTCTTTAGAAATCAGCTTATGTGTCCCAATGACTACGTCGACACGACCTTGCGCCATATCACTGAGCGTTTGCGTGGTTTGTTTGCCGGTAGAAAAACGCGAGAGTTCGGCGAGTTTGACGGGCCATTGATCTGCCACTTGGGCAAAGCGATCCGAGAAGGTCTGAAAATGCTGCTCGGCCAAGAGTGTGGTGGGGCATAGCACCGCGACCTGACGTCCATCAGCTACTGCGACAAACGCCGCGCGCAGTGCAACTTCGGTTTTACCAAAGCCAACATCACCACATACTAAACGGTCCATGGGTTGGCCAGAGGTCATGTCCTGAATCACCGCAGCAATCGCAGTGGCTTGATCGGCGGTTTCCTCAAATCCAAAGCCTTCTGCAAAAAGTTCCATGTCATGCGCGCGTAAACCAAATGCATGACCTTGACGTGCGGCGCGTTGTGCATACAACGCAAGTAATTCAGCAGCCGTGTCGCGAACCTGTTGAGCCGCTTTGCGCTTGGCCTTATCCCATTGCCCACTTCCTAGTTTATGCAGCGGGGCGGCATCGGGTTGTGCACCCGAGTAACGAGACACCACGGCCAGTTGTGCCACCGGCACATACAGTTTGTCGTTGCCTTCGTACGCCAGCAACAAGAACTCTGTGCTGCCTTCACCTAAATCCATGCTGGCTAAACCGAGATATCGGCCGATACCGTGTTGCACGTGTACGACAGGATCGCCCACCTTGAGCTCGGATAAATCTTTGAGCATGCCCTCCACGGCCGTGCGTTTACTGTCTTGACGCGCGTGACGAGCACGTGGCGTGCCCGCATACAGCTCGTTTTCAGTGACAACGCACCAACCTTCTTCAGGCAGTGCAAATCCGCGAGCCAGTGGCGCGGCGGTGAGCGCAAAGCGTGAGGCGCTATCGATGAATTGTTGAAAGTCGTTGATCAGCGTTGGCTTAAGTGCGTATTCGGCGAAATACGACGCCATGGTTTCACGTCGACCAGGAGAATCTGCGCATACCAACACGCGTTGTGTGGTGTTCTGACACAGTTGTTTCAATCGACTGAGTGGATCCGCAGCACGTCGATCAACCGCGAGCGGCGGTAAGGTGTGACAAACCGGCATGCCAAGCGGTGCGGATGGTTCGGGACGCGTTGCGCTGATTTCACCGCCGAGTGCGCCACTGAGTTCAAGTCGGGGGTACGCGCGCGCGCGAGTAAAAAACTCCTCAGCAGGAATAAAAATTTGCGCCGGCGGCAGTAGCGGTCGTTCGCGATCACCAGCCAGTAAACGGTAGCGCGATTGAATGTCCAGCCAAAATTGATGGACGGCGCCGGATACATCTTCATGTAGCGCAAGCGTGGTGTTGGCGGGCAGATAATCGAAGAGCGTT
>CANIIA010000160.1 GCA_947467435.1 Betaproteobacteria bacterium | reverse complement strand
GCCGGCGTTTTTATCGCTCAATCCAAACGGACAAATTCCGGTCATTGTTGATTCACACGGACCGGGCGGTCAGCGCTTGGTGCTGTCGCAGTCGATGGCGATCATGGTGTATTGTTGCGAGATCACTGGAAAATTTATTCCTACTGATCCGGCATTACGTCCTGCGTTTTCACAAGCACTGATGAGTGCAGCCACAGACATGGGCCCCACGCTAGGCACCATCTTCGGCATCATTCGCAGTAAAGACCCGCACCAACCAACTGCCGAGATGTTTCAGGCGCGTTGGAAAGACTATCTCAAGGTGTGGGATGGCCTTTTTGCTAAACATGAATACGCGGCTGGAAACACCGTCACACTGGCCGACTTTGCGTTGTTTGGGGTTGTCGCGCGCGCAAAAAATGTGGTTCCACATGTCTGTGCGGGTGTGCCGCATGTGGATCGCTGGCTGAACGCAATACATGCGCGTCCAGCCATTCAGCGTGCGTTAAAGTTTTAAGGACCAGGCCACCGCTTTAGTCGACGGGCGTCAGTACGGGCTGACCGGCAAAAAACGCACGCAGGTTGTCGATTTGTAGCATGCCCATCGCTAGACGGGTTTCATTGGTGGCGCTACCCACATGCGGCAACAGCACGGCGTTATCCAGGGTGTAAAACGCTGGGTCCATGTGCGGCTCTTGATCGAACACATCTAAACCGGCGCCTGCGATGGTGCCGGCTTGTAAATGCTTAAGTAGCGCAGCCTCATCGACCACCGAGCCACGTGAGATGTTGACTAGAAAACCTTGCGCGCCCAATGCATCGAGCACTTGGTTGTTAATCAGGTGTTTGGTTTCAGCACCGCCGGGCGTCACGACCATCAACACGTCGGCAGCGCGAGCAAGCGACACCGCGTCTGCATAGTAAGCGTAGGGCACATTTTTTTTGCGACGGTTGTGATACGCGATCTGCATGCCATGCGCTTGTGCGCGTTGCGCAATGGCTTCACCAATACGTCCTAAACCAATAATGCCCATGGTTTTGCCGTGCAAAGACACGGTGAGCGGATAACCGCCACGCGAAATCCAGAAGCCTGATCGCAAATAGTTTTCTGATTGCGGAAACTTGCGCAATACGTTGAGGGTGAGTCCCATGGCGGTGTCTGCCACGCAATCATTGAGCACATCAGGTGTGTTGGTCACGATGATCTTGCGTTGATGGGCAGCACCGACATCGACCGAGTCGTAGCCCACACCAAAATGCGAAATCAATCCCAGTTTGGGTAACGCATCCATGAGGCTTGCATCAGCCCCTGCGCCACCAAAGGTCGCTAGTGCGCGACACGTGGGCGCGAGCTTGGCCAGAAACGCCTTACGATCGCTCGCCTCGTAGAGCTTGTGCACATGAAAATGCTCTTCCATCACGGCTTGCGCGCGGGCGAAAATTTTTGCGACCAAAATTACATCGTGCTTCATGCAGAACTCCAGCGTTTAGGATTTAAATTTTGCGCATAACGCTTCTGCGCCACGTGCCAGTAAGCCAATATCTGCGCCGACGGCGCAGAACAGACAGCCTGCGGCCAACATTTTTTTGGCGTCGGCTTCGACTGGAGAAAGGTACCCGGGTGCTTTGCCGGCTTTTCGAATACGCCGCATGGCTTCTTCCATCATCGGCATAATTTTTGGGTTGGCCGTTTCGCCCGTATAGCCCATCGAAGCATGTAAATCGGCAGGACCGATAAACACGCCATCGACACCGTCGACTGCACAAATGGCTTCGATTTGCGCTGCAGCGGCTTCAGTTTCAACTTGCACTAAGACGCAAATTTCTTCGTGTGCATGTTTTGCGTAATCCTTGACGCGACCAAAACGAGAAGCACGCGTCACGCCTGCCACGCCGCGCACCCCATGCGGCGGATAGCGTGTGTATGACACTGCTGCCTTGGCTTCTTCAACGGTAGACACATAAGGAATGAGCAGTGTTTGTGCGCCAGCATCGAGCACACGTTTAATCATGACCATATCGTTCCATGGCACGCGCACAATTGGATGACTCGGATAGGCCGCTGCCGCTTGCATTTGCGCGAGCAAGCTCTCTAAATCGTTGGGCGAGTGCTCCATGTCGAGTAACAACCAATCAAAGCCTGCACCGGCAATCACTTCGACGCTGTAGTTCGATGACAAACTCGACCACAGCCCAATTTGTGGTTTGCCCGCTTTGATGGCGGCCTTGAATGTATTTTTTGGCAGTTCCATGAGCATCCTCGGAGTTATGCGCTGGCCGGGGTGGTAGACGCAGATGAAGATTGTAACGGCTGGTGTTTTGTTCGCGTACTATAGCCCCGAGTATTTTGCAGTGTTGCACTGCGTAGAGATGGCTACACACAGGAGATCGAGATGCAAGTTAGCGCACCACCACGTACGACGTCCGCTCATTTTTCTGTGCACCCGATGTGTGGTGCGGGTGGCGCAGAAATTTCCGGGTTAGATTTGGCGCAGCCTTTGCACGACGACGTGATCCAAGCGCTACATCAAACACTGGCCAACTATTGTCTGTTGGTATTTCGTCAACAAACGCTGACGCCAGATCAACAAAAAACCTTCGCTCGCGGGTTTGGTTCGTTATCGCCCACACCGTTTATTCAGCCCCTTGAGGGTCATCCTGAAATGATGCGTATCGTGCGTGAACCCAACGAGACCAAGAAGCTTAATTTTGGTGGGCGCTGGCACACCGATATGACGTTTTCTCCAGAACCAGTACTTGGCACTTGTTTGTATGCGCGTGAGTCGCCACCGGTGGGTGGTGACACCTTGTGGACCAATCAAATGCAAGCGTATGACGCCTTGTCACCGGGTTTGCAGCGCCAATTGCAGGGCATGCGGGTAATGCACAGCGCGAAGCGCTCGTATGGACCGCAAGGCACCTATGCCGATGACGATTTAAAAAGTATGCGTATTCAAGTCAGCGATGTGGCGACACGTGAACAAGCCCACCCGTGTATTCGTACGCATCCGGTGCATGGACGGCCGATCTTGTTTATCAATTGGGTGTATG
>CANIIA010000159.1 GCA_947467435.1 Betaproteobacteria bacterium | reverse complement strand
GGTATTGCAAGTTTGTTTGGTGTGCCGTTGGGAGCAGCGGTTGCGGTCATGCGCTTTCCTGGGCGTGGAGCGCTTGAGGTATTTTTAAATGCGATGATGGGACTGCCGCCCGTGGTCGTTGGGCTATTGGTGTATTTATTATTATCGCGCGCAGGTCCCTTGGGAACGTTGGGATTACTGTTTACCCCCAGTGCTATGGTGGTTGCGCAAACGCTGTTAATTTTGCCGATCATTGCCGCGTTAACCCGACAAGCGGTTGAAGATGCTTGGCTGACGTACGAAGAACAATTACGTTCACTTGGCGCCGAGGGCTTGCGCGCAGCGCTGACCTTAGTTTGGGATATTCGTTTTTCATTACTTACCGCGTTACTTGCTGGCTTAGGTCGCGCGTTGGCCGAAGTGGGGGCGGTGATGATTGTTGGTGGCAACATTGACGGCGTCACGCGTGTGATGACCACCACCATTGCGCTGGAAACCTCTAAAGGTGATCTACCGCTCGCACTGTGTTTGGGGATGCTGTTAATCCTGCTTGTACTGGTATTAAACGCGACAGCACACACGCTCAAGCACGTGGCTCAAAGGCGCTACGGATGAGTGCGATCGAAAGCAACGCGGCACCCAAATCGATTTTGCCATTGCGTGCAGAGACACTACGTTTTGATGCAGCCGATCGTTGTGTGTTGGGACCGGTATCGTTCACGCTGGAGGCGGGGCGGACCACCGTGGTGTTGGGCGCCAATGGCGCTGGAAAAAGTCTGCTGCTGCGTTTGCTGCATGGTTTATTGCAGCCGACTGCGGGCGCGGTACATTGGAACGCGATCAACGCAATGCAAGTGCGGCACCGGCAAGCAATGGTATTTCAACGTCCCGTGTTATTGCGCCGATCTGCACTCGATAACATTACTTATGCGTTGGCCTTAGCGGGTGTGCCGCGGCAACAGCGTGCAGCGCAAGCCATGGATGCATTAAACACCGTTGGATTGGCGCATGTCGCCGCTCGCCCTGCGCGTTTACTGTCTGGTGGTGAACAGCAGCGCGTGGCACTGGCGCGGGTGTGGGCGTTATCACCTGAGGTGTTATTTTTGGATGAACCAACCTCGAGTTTGGATCCGCAGGCCACCCATGAAATTGAAACAGTGATTCGTGCATTTGATGCTGCAGGAACCAAGGTGGTGCTGGTGACGCACAACTTAGCGCAAGCCCGACGCTTAGGCGATGAAGTGCTGTTCATGCACGCCGGAAAAATAACAGAACACACCGCGATGGATATTTTTTTCTCGCAACCCAGCTCTAGTGAAGCGCGGGCGTTTTTGCAAGGTGAGGCTGTATGGAGATGACCTTGCGTCGTTTGTCTGTCAACGCTGATTTGATTTGTTAAATGATCAGCAATAGGAGTCATTCGTGGTACGGGTTGCTGGCGATGCTCGGGCTCCTTGCGTGCACGATGTTGGCCTTTGCCGTCGGGCATTATCCGGCAACGCCAGTTGAGGTGGGGCAGGTGTTATCCAACGCACTCTTTGGCTATCCATCGATCGCTGACGCTGCGTTATCGCAACTCATTTTGCAAGTGCGTGGACCGCGTATCGGGCTTGCCTTATTGATTGGCGCGGGCCTTGCTGCGGCTGGCGCAGCGTATCAAAGTTTGTTTCGTAATCCATTGGTTTCGCCCGACTTGCTAGGTGTGTCCTCTGGCGCTGCCTTAGGTGCAGTCGCAGGTATTTTTTTAGCGCGCGATGCTTGGATGATTCAAGTGTTTGCCTTTGTTGGCGGCATGCTGGCGGTGCTACTGGCCTATGCTGTGGCTGCAGCGATTGACCGTCATCACCGGACATTGGTGTTGGTGCTGTGTGGTGTGGCCATCAGTGCGTTACTCGGCGCGGGCGTGGCCATGCTCACGTACTTTGCTGAACCGCAACAGCAACTGCCGGCCATGACGTTTTGGTTACTTGGGAGTTTGTCCTCTGCCGATCCACGCGACTTCATTTGGTTGGTGTGGCCCAGTGCACTGAGTGTGTTGTTGTTGTGGACGCAACGCGATCGGTTAGATGCGTTGGCGATGGGTGAGGCGCAAGCCGCCTCGCTGGGTGTGGCTGTTGTGCCGGTGCGTGTGCTCACCATTATTGCCGCCACCTTACTTACTGCGGCCGGTGTCTCGGTTGCTGGCATGATTGGATGGGTGGGGCTGATTATTCCGCATATGGCGCGCTTATTAGTGGGGGCTGCATTTGCGCGTGTATTGCCTGCATCGCTCGTATTGGGCGGCGGGTTTTTATTAATGGTCGACACCTGCGCGCGGAACCTCGGGTCGGTGGAGCTGCCGTTAGGGGTGTGCACTGCGTTGGTGGGGACACCAATTTTTTTATGGCTTTTATTACGCCATCATCGGTACGGGAATTGAATTGTGGGGTGGTCTTTTTTTTCTAGTTCATCGGACACAACGCTGCATGAAGATGCGTTGTCATTGGGCCTGCAAGCCGAGGCATTGAGTATCGGTTATCGAGGTCATGTGGTGGCAAGTCAAATTAATCTCACACTCAACTTGGGTGAGGTGGTGTGTTTGTTGGGACCGAACGGCAGCGGTAAAACGACGCTACTCAACACATTGCTTGGTATTGCGCCACCTTGCGCGGGTGTCGTCAAACTGTTTGGGCAAGCACTTTCACAAATGACCGCGCAACAACGCGCCCGACAAATCGCCTATGTACCGCAAGCAACGATCGGTGCGTTTGCGTTTCGAGTGCACGAGTTGGTGCAGATGGGACGTCTCTCACATCGTGGGGTTTGGTCTCGTCCCACTCGAGCAGATGCACAGGCAGTGGACGCAGCGCTTGATCAACTCAAGCTCACGCCGTTGGCGCAGGCGCGTTATGCCGAAATTTCTGGTGGTGAACGACAGTTGGTGTTGATTGCGCGGGCGCTTGCGCAAGGTGCTTCGTTGTTGCTGATGGATGAACCGACGGCAAGTTTGGACATCGCCCACCAGTGGCTGGTTCTCCAGCAGATTCGCCGACTGGCCAAAGCTGGCGTGGGGGTGTTGTGTTCAACGCACGATCCTGCGCAGGCCTTGGCCTTGGCTGATCGTGTGGCGTTGCTTGGAGCGGGCCGCTTACAAGCTTTGGGGCCACCGAGAGCGGTTTTAACACCG
>CANIIA010000158.1 GCA_947467435.1 Betaproteobacteria bacterium | reverse complement strand
TAACTGCGCAACGGATGTAAATGTACGCGCTGCTGACTTTGTGCTGAACGCATAATCGCTTCGAGCACAGTCACGCCATGGACCTCATCTCCACCAGCAATCGCTAGCGGTTGACCCGCCGCAGCCGCTTTGGCGAAGTGTTCTAGCTCTGCACGTTCAGTGCTTAACGTCGCAAACTGTTGCACTTCGGGTTTTGCGTGTCGATGTAAATTGGTGCGATCGATGTAACAGGTCTTGAGTGACCAAGTACTTAAATGTTCCACATCACCGACTTCAGCCCAACCGTGTTCACCAAACACCTGCATCCGCCAAGTTTCTGCGGTCGCAATCACGCTACCAAGATACGCCGTTGCGCCAGTAGCAAACCGAAACAGCATTGAGGTGGTGTCATCAATGCCAAAGTCTTGTACGCGACGATCACTCTGCGCGATCACCGACTCCACATGACCCGCAAGATAAAGCATGGCATCGACCACATGCACACCTCGACCTGTCATTCCGCCGCCTGGACCTTCTTCACGATTTTGTCGCCAGTGATCACGATCAAATCGATACACCCCGGGACCGCAAAAATTTCCTTCAATATGCAACAGCTTGCCAAGCTTGCCGTCGTTCAAGAGCCGCTTAATTTCTTGTAGCGCCGGTTGAAAACGCCAGTTATATCCCACCGCTAACGTCACCTGATGTGCAGCACAAGCAGCCAACGCCGCCTGTGCAGATTCCGAAGTGAGGGTGAATGGTTTTTCGGTAAAGACATGCTTACCCGCCTTGGCCGCAGCAATAATCTGCTCGGCGTGCAATGTATGCGGCGTAGCTAAAACTACCGCTTGGATCGTTGGATCAGCTAACAGCTTGGCGTAATCGTCGTACACAACAAGGTTTTGGCTTGCTGCGTAATCACGCACTTTTTCTGGTTGTCGCGCATAACCGGCAACAAAACGAATCAGCTCGCTTTTTCCTTGCACGCTATTGACCAAATTTTGTCCCCAGCGTCCCATTCCAATTAGTGCAGCACGTAGCATCCTCTCACCCCTTGTTGTTTCACTACCGCAACGGATCTTTGTTGACGTGATTTTACCGCGATGAGAGCATCTCCCAATCGCAATCGTATGAAACACCTCACGTGGTAGACCGAGATCTCACGTGTTAAACCGAGCTAAGAAGGATTGCATCCACCATGGCCCACTTCACGAAGATTTTTATTGCCGCAGCGCTCCTCAGCAGTGTTATTTTTGCTGCCAGCCTACAAGCCCAACCCTATCCGAATAAAGCGGTCCGCATGATCGTCCCCGGGGCGCCCGGCAGTGCGATCGATCTACGCGCACGTCAAATTGCCACCAAGCTGAGTGAGCAATGGCGGCAACCTGTGGTGGTCGACAACCGTCCGGGGGCTGGCGGCATCATTGGTACCGAGCTGGCCGCTCGTGCCGCACCCGATGGTTACACACTGATTTACGGTTCGATTGGCACGCACTCCATCAATGCAAGTTTGTATCCAAAACTTCCCTACGATCCAGTCAAAGATTTTTCTCCCATCACCACGGTGCTGATTGGTCCTTTATTGCTGGTGGTGAATCCCAAACTACCCATCAAAAATATTCCTGATTTACTTGCCTACGCAAAATCAACGCCCGGCGGATTAAGTTACGCTTCATCGGGTAGCGGGCAAGGTTCACACTTGGTTGGTGTCATGTTCAATATGCAAGCCAAAACAGAACTGGTGCACATCCCCTACAAAAGTCAAACAGCTGGTCTAACCGATGTGATCAGCGGTCAGGTTGGCTTGATGTTTGATACCCCTTCAACGTGCATGCCGCATATTCAAAGTGGCGCACTACGCGCGCTAGCCACCACACGACAAAAACGGTTCACACCGCTACCCGAATTGCCCACCATTGCAGAAGCAGGACTACCGCAATTTGAAATGTCGGTATGGGGTGCCATGTTTGCACCAGCAGGCACACCAACACCAATCATTGAACAATTACATGCCGATATTGCAAAAGCCCTCAGTGCACCTGACGTGCGTGCGAGCATCCTCAATGTCGGTCAAGAACCCGGTAACGACCGCCCCGAACAACTTGCGGCCTTTGTCAAAGCCGAAGTTGAAAAGTGGCGCGCGGTAGTCAAAATTTCGGGTGCTCGCGCGGAATAAACGCGATGTTGCTGGGTAACCAGGGTACGTCGCAGCAATGGAACACACGACCTTAATAGGTGGCACGCCCACCTGAAATATCAAACACACCACCAGTCGAGAACGAACACTCCGCTGAAGCGAGCCAACACACCATGGCTGCGATTTCTTCTACCTTCACAAAACGATTCATCGGAATTTTTGACAGCATATACTCGATGTGCTGCGTGCTCATTTGATCAAAGATCGCCGTTTTAGCCGCAGCAGGAGTCACGCAATTTACACACACACCGCTTTGCGCCAATTCTTTTCCTAGTGATTTCGTCAGCGCAATCACCCCGGCCTTAGATGCACTGTAAGCCACCGCATTCGGATTGCCTTCTTTACCTGCGACTGAGGCAATGTTCACAATGCGACCATACCCTGCCTTCACCATGTGCGGTGCCACCGCCCGACAGCACAAAAACGGCCCGGTTAAATTCACGCGCAGCACTTGCTCCCATGCATCGATAGGATAGTCAACCGTCGGAGAATTGACCCCAGCAATGCCGGCGTTATTAATCAGGACATCTACCTTTCCAACGTGCTCAAGCTGATTCTGCACAGCCATCGCAATCGAATGAACGTCAGTCACATCCACCACCACCGCGGTGGCATTTGATCCCAATGCATGTACGGACTGATGCAGTAACGCCGGATCACGATCCCAAACATGAACACGCGCCCCTGATTGGATCAAGCGTTGCGCAATCGCCAACCCAATGCCTTGAGCGCCACCCGTTACAATGGCATCTCTACCGTTGAAATCTAATTGATTCATGATGAAACGACCTTTCCAAGACAATAAGGGGTGGGCATGCATGTCATGATCATCGGTGCCGCAGGCATGTTAGGTCATCAGCTGGCACAACAACTGGCGAAACGCCCCTCGATCGCAAACGTCCCGATCGAGATCATGACGCTTGTCGACATCACACAACCGCCAACGCACGCACAATTTCAAGGGCAACAACTGCCGATCGCAGCGGACCTGTCATCTCCACAAACCGCTGCACAACTGATCGCCGCTCGGCCAGACGTGATCTTTCAT
>CANIIA010000157.1 GCA_947467435.1 Betaproteobacteria bacterium | reverse complement strand
TCGTTATCTTGATTGAATCTTGAGTCGTTCAACCCTTTTTGGAGAATCTGCATGAGCAACATCATCCGCCACGAACCACACAAGATTCTGTGTCACGCCGTTGAATACGGTGGCTTAGTGTTTTTGGCAGGCACGGTACCCGAAGATATGACCCAAGATGTCAAAGGACAAACCAAGCAAGTGGTTGATGAAATTGATCGTTTGTTAGCCAAAGCCGGTAGTCATAAATCCAAAATTCTGAGTGCCACGATCTGGATGGCGGATATTCGTGATCGTGCGCAAATGAACGAAGTATGGTCGGCGTGGGTTGATCCGCAACAGCTTCCGGTGCGCGCATGCGTGGAATCCAAAATGGCCGACGCGCGTTGTTTGGTTGAAATTATGGTGACGGCAGCCAAATAATTTTTCCTAGTACCACGACTGACTTGCGAAAGGCTGGGTCATGATTCATGAGCTACGTATCTATCACTGCATGCCAGGACGATTACCGGACCTGAATCAGCGATTCAACACGATTACGCTGAAGTTATGGCAGATCCACGGTATTCGCCAAGTCGGATTTTGGACGACCGTGATTGGCCCGAATAATCAAGCGTTGTATTACTTACTTGCTTGGGAAAATCTGGCCGAGCGTGAGCGTGTATGGGCGGCCTTTGGAGCAGACCCGGCGTGGATTCAGGCCAAGGCGCAGACCGAAGCCAACGGGCAACTCGTTGAACGCATCGAAAACATCATTCTTGCGCCTACGGCATACTCTGCCATGCAATAAAGCTGGGATCACCATCAAACGATGGTGGCCCGGTCCGCATTGTTCGGAGAACGCATGACCAATCTGAATCCCTTGAAGTTTTGTTTTCATGGCCAGCATTCACGCCCCCGCGCGTCTTTTCGTGCGCTGCCTGGCACGAAAAATCCGCGGCAAGTGTGTGCTGAGTGTTACGAAAAAATTATGTCCGAACGCAAGCTCAAGGCCAAAACTCGACCCAAAGGCCCATGACTTAATCGGCGTTCGATTTGCCTAAATAGGCAACAGTTTCAATTTCAACCAGCGTTTCGGGGCCGGCCAACGAGCGCACTTCGACCAGCGTAGAGGCCGGAAAATCCCCACTAAAAAATTCGCGGCGCGCGCGCCAGACCTCGGTATTTTGTTTGATGTTCACCATGAAGATGGTCATTTTCACGATGTCTTCAAGGCGACCACCCGCAGCGACACAAATTTTTTGAATGCGTTCAAAGATGAGTTTCGTTTGTTCGTATTCGGTTGAATCTGCGCGAACTGCACCGCCAGCAAATGGGCGTGCCACTTGACCTGATATAAATAAAAAATCACCTGCACGAATGCCGTTCGACCATAAACCTGGCGCGGCTTCGGCAAGATCGGGGACGTGAACACGCGTACGGGGCATAGCGATTCCTATTGATCAGATGGATGTCGAAGCTTAGCGCAACGCCGTCTTGTTTGAGGGCGTGGGTCGACTATCGGGCGAACGTAAGTAAATCATTAACCCGCAGCTGCTGGCTGCGGCCAAGGTAGCAAACACCGCACGGTACGCAATTTCTGGTGCGCTGGCACCGGCCACAGCGGGTCCGGCAAGGCAACCGACCACCCATCCGGTGAGTGCGGGCAAACTGGCAGCACCCAGCACTTGCGCAAGATTGACCGTGGTGACAGCCCGTCCTGCCAAGTGCTCAGGAAACAGTGCACGGCCTTGCGCCACGATCAAAATGGAGCAAGAAGAAAACAAAGGTAGCGCGCATAACAATACAACCGTCAAGGCCAGTGGTGGTTGTTGTATTGAGGCCAGACAAAGAAAGACGGCAATCGACGCGCTCATGCTCGCAATCACAATTTTTTTGCGTGTGCCTAAGATCCGATCTAATGGACCAAAGGCGAGTAACCCCACGATTTGTGTGATGCCCATGGCGAGTAACACTTGTCCCCGATCAACGGCATTGAGTGCGTGCACATCGTGTAAGTAGGGTCCTGCCCAAACGCCAAGAATCGTCACCATCGCTGCATAAGCAAAGACGTGCATCGCAAACACGGGGCCCAATCCGGGGGTGCGCCATACTTGAAGCAAGCCAGACCAAACGCTGGATAAACTTTCATTGGTGCGCGGTCGATGCGTGGTCCCGGGTGGATCATCACGTACGACACACCAAAAGGCCACGCCGATCACTGCGGTGATTGCGCTAAGTACCACGAATGTCTGACGCCAACCAAACTGCTGCGCCGCCCAGGCCAGGGGAGTCGCCGCGGCCAGTGTGCCAAGATTGCTGGTGGCAAATACCCAAGAAATCACCAGCGTCAAGCGCGCAGTACCAAACCAGCGCGCGCATAAAAAAACAGCTGACATAAAACTCGCTGCGCAGCCTAAGCCAACCAAAAATCGCGCCGCGATGAGTTCCACGGCGCTGTGCGCGTGTGCAATCCAATACCCACCCATGACGGCCAGTACGCTAATGCGACTCACCGTCAATCGAGCCCCCCAGCGATCAAAGGCCATCCCAACCGGAATTTGCGCAAGAAACAAGGCAAAGAAAAACGCGCCACCAGCAAGCCCAAGTTGCGCAGAGCTTAAGCCGAGTTCGAGCGCAATTTCTGGTCCGATGACGCTATTCGAGACGCGATAAAACTGCGACAAGCAAGTCACTGCAGAAAGCAGTAACAATAGTGTGAGGCGTGCGCGCCAAGGATTGCGCTGATTCAAGCGTTGCACTTATTCAAACAGATGGAGCACGCCATCCAGGCCACTAAAGTTCAATGCGTGGGTGGCTGCAGCTTGAACGCGCGGTTTGGCGCGATAGGCCACCGAAACACCCGCCAGCGCAAGCATCGGTAAATCATTGGCACCATCGCCCATGGCGAGCGTGTTGTGTAACGCGACGCCAAGTTCATTGGCTACAGATTGCATTTTGATGGCCTTGGCTTGGGCATCTACAATCGGTCCGTTGAGTCGACCCGTTAAACGCCCATCTTGAACGTCGAGCACATTGGCAAGGCTCGCGTGCAGATGAAGTCGAGTCTGCAAGCGATCGGTGAAAAACGTAAATCCACCCGAAACCAATAACAACGGAATGTGCTGTTGATGCGCGACATCGATCAATGTTTGCGCGCCTGGGGACAGTTGTAGTCGGTGGTTGTAGATGGTGTCGAGCGCGCTGAGCTCAACGCCAGCCAGCATCGCCACACGACGCCGCAAACTTTCTGCAAAATCAATTTCGCCACGCATGGCT
>CANIIA010000156.1 GCA_947467435.1 Betaproteobacteria bacterium | reverse complement strand
GAGACCGCCTTTTTTGATTTCGCCTTGGTTACTTTTTTAGTGACCTTAGATTTTTTTACCTGAGTCGCTTTTTTCGGTGCAGCGGACTTCTTCGCTTTGATCGGCTTCTTTTTAGCAACCGGTTTTTTGCGTGCAACGGCTTTTTTCACGGCGGCTTTCTTCACCGCAATTTTCTTCTTCACGGCCTTCTTCACCGCCTTTTTCACGGCTGCTTTAAGGGCAAGTTTCTTATTTTTTGTCGCCTTCGGTTTAGCGGTTTTCTTTTTCGCTTTAGCCATGACTTACTCCTGTCAAATCGTTATAAAAAGGAAATTTCGCGCACAACGCGCGGGCGATTCAAACAACCAGTGAAGACGGCTGCGCTGAATGCTTTAACGCAACTAAATCACGATACAACACTTGCGTGTCTAAACAAATTCCACCTTGCCATCTGACGGTATCTGTTTCTTCATCCACCGCAACCTTTGAAAATTCATCTGCGTTTTGCCAGCGCCGAAATGCGCCAATTGAAAGCAGGTTTTCTAACGATACACACCCTTCCAACCCATCCTCAAAACGCAACCAAAGCTGGTAGTTTGCTTCGGCCTTGCATGCAGTTAGACGAGACACGCGGGTGTGATCTTTTTCAGTCATCAATCGTTACTTCCCCAAACCAGCCGATCAGTCCCAGCTCAGTGCGCCGCCGGTTTGATATTCGATCACGCGTGTTTCAAAGAAGTTACGTTCCTTCTTGAGATCGATCATCTCGCTCATCCAAGGGAATGGATTGTTCGCCCCCGGGTATAGCACTTCCAAGCCGATTTGCTGACAACGACGATTAGCAATGTAGCGCAGGTACTCTTTGAACATCGGCGCATTTAAACCCAGCACGCCGCGCGGCATGGTGTCTTCTGCGTAACGGTACTCAAGCTCTACCGCTTTTTGGAAAATCACATTCAATTCGGCGCGGAATTCTTGCGTCCACAACTGCGGATTTTCCATCTTGATTTGATTAACCAGGTCGATACCAAAATTACAGTGCATCGACTCGTCACGCAGGATGTACTGGTATTGCTCGGCGGCACCAGTCATCTTGTTCTGACGACCCAGGGCGAGAATTTGCGCAAAGCCGACGTAGAAGAACAAGCCTTCCATGACACAAGAAAAAACAATCAAGCTCTTGAGTAACTTTTGGTCGGCTTCTAAGGTCCCGGTCTTAAACGCTGGATCGGTCAACACATCAATAAAGGGCACCAAGAACTCGTCCTTTTCACGGATCGAGCTCACCTCATGGTAAGCATTGAATATTTCGCCCTCATCCAAGCCCAAGCTTTCGACGATGTACTGATAAGCGTGCGTGTGAATCGCTTCTTCAAATGCCTGACGCAATAAATACTGACGGCACTCAGGCGCAGTGATGTGACGATAGGTACCCAGCACAATATTGTTTGCGGCCAACGAATCCGCCGTCACAAAAAATCCTAAATTGCGCTTAACAATACGACGCTCATCTTCGGTTAATCCGTCTGGGGATTTCCAAAGTGCGATATCGCGACTCATATTAATTTCTTGCGGCATCCAATGATTCGCACATGCAGCCAGATACTTTTCCCACGCCCACTTGTATTTAAAGGGCACCAACTGATTGACATCAGCTTTCGAGTTAATGATCTGCTTGTCTTCCACACGGATACGCCGCATGGTTTCAGATGCAGGTGCTGACACAGTCGCCCGCGCAGTTTGTGGGTTCACACCAGAACGCGGCGCGACGGTTTCTTCTTCAAAGTTCAACATGCTTAGTCTCGTGACATTCAGGCTAGGTTATTGGCAGGCTTCGCACTCAGGGTCGTCGATGGCGCAGAATTTTGGTTCTGCCATTGCCGCCGACGCATCCACCATGCCGCCTCCAGAAGGCACCGCATTGAGCGCACCCGCTTTGACGGTGGACTTCTCCGCATGCGTGGCACCCATGGAACGCAGGTAGTAAGTGGTCTTCAAGCCGCGCAACCACGCCAGCTTGTAGGTTTCATCTAAGGTTTTACCCGAAGCACCACCCATATAAATATTCAGCGACTGCGCTTGATCGATCCACTTTTGACGACGCGCGGCCGCTTCTACCAACCACTTTGGCTCAATTTCAAACGCAGTGGCATACAAACGACGAAGCTCCGCCGGCGCACGATCAATCCGCGCCAAATTACCGTCAAAGTATTTCAGGTCGGCGATCATCACGTCATCCCACATCCCCGCGCGCTTCAAATCAGCGACAAGGTGCTCATTGACCATTGTGAATTCGCCTGACAGGTTCGATTTGACGTACAGATTTTGATACGTCGGCTCAATCGAGGCAGACACCCCAACAATATTGGCAATGGTTGCAGTCGGCGCAATCGCCACGCAGTTTGAATTACGCATGCCATATTGGCTGATGCGATCACGCAAGGCTTTCCAGTCCAGCGTTGTGGAGCGATCAACTTCAACGTAACCACCACGCGCTTGAGCAAGCAAGTCAAGCGAGTCAAAGGGCAACACACCGCGATCCCACAACGAGCCTTTGAATGTACCGTACGCGCCCCGCTCTTTCGCCAACTCGGTTGATCCCCAGTACGCGCAATAGGCAACCATTTCCATCGAGCGATCGGCAAATTCGACGGCTTCTTGCGACGCATAAGGAATTCGCATCTTATGCAAGCAGTCTTGGAAACCCATGATCCCCAAGCCAACTGGACGATGGCGTGCATTAGAGCGCTCGGCCTTGTCTACCGCGTAGTAATTGATGTCGATCACGTTATCGAGCATGCGCATCGCGGTGCGGATGGTGGTCTTTAGCTTTTCGTAATCCAACCCAGTATCGGTCAAGTGCGCCAGCAGATTGACCGACCCCAGATTACAAACGGCGATTTCTTCGTCGTTGGTATTCAGCGTGATTTCGGTACATAAGTTCGAACTGTGCACCACGCCGCGGTGTTGTTGCGGGCTGCGAATGTTGCAGGGGTCTTTAAACGTGATCCACGGATGCCCCGTCTCGAACAACATCGAGAGCATCTTGCGCCATAACTGAACCGCAGGCAGTTTTTTGAACAGCTTGAGCTCACCGGCGGCGGCCATTGCCTCGTAACCGAGATAGGCCTGCTCAAATTCGCTGCCGAATTTTTCGTGTAGGTCAGGTACATCGGATGGCGAAAACAAGGTCCATTCGCCACCTTCCATTACACGCTTCATGAACAGATCTGGAATCCAATTTGCCGTGTTCATGTCGTGCGTACGGCGTC
>CANIIA010000155.1 GCA_947467435.1 Betaproteobacteria bacterium | reverse complement strand
CGACCAGCTTTGCAGCTTCGACGTTTGGAACAACCGGCACGGGGAGCACAGGTGTTAGTAATGAAACCCTCGTTGTCACTGGCGCGGGTTCTGTAACGAGTGCCAACGTGAGTGCCGGAACCCAAACACTCACTTTAGGAACATTGTCGCTTACCAACGGCACTGGCATAGCGAGTAACTACACGCTGACTGGTGGCACACCGACTGGTGTGGTGAATGCAAAAACAGTGATGCTCACCGGCAGCAAAAACTACGACGCAACAGTAAGCTTTGCGGCGTCAGCGTTTGGAACGTCAGGCACGGTGAGCACGGGTGTTAACAATGAAACCCTCGTTGTAACTGGAATCGGTTCTGTGGCGAGCGCCAATGCCAGCGCCGGCACACAAACGCTTAGCTTAGGGACGTTGGTGTTCACCGATGGCACAGGACGAGCGATGAACTACGTGCTGGCTGGCGGTACAGGAAAGATCATCGAGCAATCGAGCGCAGCCACAGCATCTTCATCGTCATTCGCGCCTTTTTTACCACAGACGTTGCGCTTTGATTTGGTTGCAGACATGACTAGAAACATCGGTGCGTGGTGGATGAATCATCTGGTACCCATTCGCGATCACGTGATCATCACACGCGTGGATGATATCTACAAAACGACGAGTGGAGCAGTCGCCGTCTCGCTACCGATAAATGCCAGTGATTTGAATGCTGAGTTGACGCTTAGCGATGGCACACCAATCCCAGAATGGCTACGCTTTGTGCCACCTAAAGGATTATTCGTGGATGATCGTGCGCCGAATAATGCTTTTCCAATTGACTTATTGCTGCGATCGAATGGTCGGGTCATCCGAGTGTTTTTAACCGAGCGCTGAAGTTGAGCTTGGCTGAGTAATACGGTTAAGTAAAGCTTGACCAGCGACTTCAATCGCGCCGTCGTTACTGATCTCGTGAATGGATAAATTGCTAGGCACCACAAACGCCGCTGCGCGCGCAAGACGTTCGTCGATGGCTTTTGCGTCTTCGCGCGCACGCGCTTCAAGGCGTGCACGCAGGATCTGCGGATTGGCAACGATCTGAATGATTTCTGCCGATGGAAACCGTTGATACAGCGTCGGTAAGTACGCACGCGAGCCACTGACCACGACCGTGGTTCCCATGGCCAGTTGATCGTGGATGGTGTTTCGGATGCCGTAATCCAAGCCGTGCGCTTGCCAATGCATGGCAAATTCACCGTGATTTAATGCCGAGGCAAATTCCTGCGTAGTGAGGGATTCGTGTGTTTCTGCCCCTGCATTTGCAGGGCGCGTGATCGCACGTTTGCAAAAATGGACGTGCGCGTCCTTCGGCAGATGTGCTTTCACCCAGTTCAGCACGCTGTCCTTGCCTACGCCCGAGGCGCCCACGATATAAAGCAAACGGCCACGCATTGGGAGATTGTAGGTGGGATGTGTGGGTTTAGGCGTGTTTTACAGCGGCGACGCGTCGATGCGCGTTTCGCATCGCGATGCGCATAAGGCGGCGATGTACGGTAGGGTAGCGTGATGAACCTACATCATGTGGTGATTGTTGGAGCCGGCGCCATCGGAACGTACTTGGTACGTGAACTGCATGCCATGTATCCGCACGTGCATTTAAGCTGTATCGAGCGGGTAGAAATGCTCGAAGCAGCACGCGCACGCCTCGTGCCGATTGCCGGCGCTCAAGTTGAAGTGATGTCTTCGCTGGAAGCGTTAAAGGATGCGCCTGACCTTGCTGTCGAATGTGGTGGACATGCTGCGGTGAGTGCGCACGGTGAGGTTTGTTTAGCACGCGGAATGGATGTGTTGATTGCATCCGTAGGCGCGCTCGCTGATCAAGCGCTCTTTGCACGGTTACAGGCAGCGGCACAAACTCACGCACAGAAATTACTGATCCCGGCAGGCGCGGTGGCCGGTATGGATGGTTTGGCAGCGGCGCGGCTGGCGGGACTCACGCGCGTGCGTTACACCTCGCGCAAACTGCCATTGGCTTGGAAGGGCACGCACGCGGAAACCCTGATCGATTTAAATGCGGTGAGTACGCCGACTGAATTTATGCGCTGTGATGCGCGCGAAGCGGCCACGCGATTTCCACAAAACGCTAATGTGGCTGCCACGATCGCGCTAGCGGGAGTGGGGTTCGAGGCCACCGAGGTGTCACTGAACGCCGATCCCACCGCGCAGGGCAACACGCATCTCATTGAAGCGGAAGGTGCGTTTGGTTCGATGCGTATCGAACTACGCAACAAACCGTTTGCGGACAATCCCAAAACATCGATGTTAGCCGGCTTGTCGTTATTGCGTGTGATACGCAATCGCGCCGAAGCCATTCAAATTTAATAGAGAGGTCGTTGTATGCATGCATCTTCAGCAGCTCCTACGCCGAGCGCGTTACCACCGCTTGAGTGGCCCACCGAAGGTGAGGCGCGCGTTCCATTTCGCATCTATACGGATGGCGAAATTTATCAACAAGAGCAGCAACGGATTTTCCGGGGCGAAACTTGGCATTTTGTCGCGCTCGCGCAAGAAGTGCCGAATTCGGGTGATTACAAAACCAACCATATTGGCGATACACCGATCATCATCGCGCGCGATCCACAAGGCCAAGTCAAGGTGTTTGTTAATCGTTGCGCACATCGTGGTTCGTTGTTGTGTATCGATGGGCGTGGGAATAAAAAAGATTTCACCTGCATCTACCATAACTGGAGCTATGACTTTGATGGCAAGTTGCAGGGCATTGCGTTTAAACGCGGTGTGCGTGGACAGGGCGGCATGCCCGAAGACTTTGACATGGAAAAACACGGCTTGGTCCGTCTGCGTGTTGAGGTGCTCAACGGCTTAGTGTTTGCCACATTTTCATCCACAGTGGCACCGCTACGCGATTGGTTGGGCCCACGTATGGCAGGACACATTGAGCGTGTATTTCATCGACCGATTAAGGTGATTGGTGCTTATGTGCAATATCTGCACAACAACTGGAAGCTGTATGTTGAAAACGTGAAGGACTCGTACCACGCCAGTTTGTTGCACACGTTTTTTACAACCTTTGGTTTAAATCGCTTAACCATGGATGGCGCATTAGATCTTTCGGATTCTGGTGGCCACCATATCAGCTGGTCAAAAATGGCTTCGGATGAAGCCAAGGGCAGCGAATATCAAGGCACGGCGTTGCGCGCGATGAATCGTGATTTTGATTTGCAAGATCGTGGTTTGCTGAAAGTATGGCCCGAGTTTGAAGATGGTGTGACGCATGCCATTCAGGGTATTTTTCCGACGTTTATTGTGCAACAGGTGCAAAACGCGCTTG
>CANIIA010000154.1 GCA_947467435.1 Betaproteobacteria bacterium | reverse complement strand
CCCGCGTCTGCTCCAATGGTAGCCATCCGTCTGCTTCGACGAACTCTCGCTTGAGATTTTTTAGCAACTCGGAAGGTCGCGGGCGCAAGGGGTCGTACGGTTGATATTGCACTTGGTAGTGGGCACCCAAGGCTTTGCCGATGGTCATGGTGCTTAAACGTAACTCGTCCATTAATACCGCTTCGATATCCAAGCCACGTTCACGCGCTGCTCTCGTGACGCTGGTGAGGTCCGCTGCACTCAGCGCACCCGCTTTAACCAAAGCCTCGTAGGCGCTTGGTGTGATTGTTCCACTCAAAGCAAATGAGGTATTCATGCGTCAGTTTCTCCGGAAGCGATGTCTAAGCGTGATGCGTGGGGCTCGCGCGATGAGTAGGTCTGCTAGACCTCACACTTGAAAGTAGCACGCGGGCTTACACTGATCTTAAGTACCTACGATAAGCACACGCTTTCTTACACTTAGAAATTAAAAAGCCGCCCGATGAACACCGGACGGCTTTTTTGTGGCACGCAATGACGCGTCGTGCCTGTCGTGATTCGCGCCATTCAACCACGCGACACGACGCTCGGTTGGATTAACTACCGAGGATGGTACCCACCTGAATGCCAGCGGCCACCGCAGCCTCTGCACCAGAGACTTTTTTGCCTTCTGCAGGCTTGGCCTTGAGCACTTCAATGCGACCGCCTTGCGCGGTCACAACAAAGCTCTCTGCGGTAATTTCTACTACCTCACCAATTTTTCCTTTGACGGCACCAAAGGTGCGCACTGCATGCTTACGTGCATCAAAAATCTGCAGCTCTTTGCCGCCGACCGTGGTCCATGCACCAGGGGCCGGGTTGCAGGCGCGGATGAGGTTGTAGACCACATCCGCATGATTGGCGAAGTTGATACGTGATTCGTTTTTTCGAAACCAACCTTCGTAAGTGGCTTGTGATTCATCTTGCACCACTTCGCGATGTTTACCCGACACCACCAGATCGGCAGCTTCGACCATCGCCGCAACACCCATCGGAAACAAACGATCGAAGTACACCGAACCCAAGGTATCGTCAGGGCCAATCATGGTTTCTTTTTGCAAAATAATTGGGCCTTCATCTAAACCGTCTGTCGGACGGAAAATCGTCAGACCAGTTTTTTTCTCGCCCAATGAGATCGGCCAATTAATCGAAGACGGGCCCCGGTATTTGGGTAGCAATGAAGGGTGATATTGAATGGTGCCGTGTTTAGGTACATTGACAAACTCTTGTGGCGCAAATTGCAGCACATAAGCCATCACACCGATATCTACGTTTAATCCAGCCAGCGTAGCGACAGCAGACGGATCTTTGAGTGAAGGCAACTGAAACACCTTCACGCCTTTTTCTTCGGCCGCAACTTTTAACGCATCGGGGCGGGCGCCCGGTTTTTCTGGCGCGCAAAACACGCCAGCGACCTCATCACCACGCGCTAAAAATGCCTCGAGTACCGCTTTACCAAAATCTTGCTGGCCAATGATTGCAATTCTCATCAACAACTCTCCTCAAACCGCTTTTTTAGGTGGGGCGCTAAACGCGCCAGCAGACTTTAGCGCAGCGACTTTCGCTGCGTCATAGCCCAACACTTGGGTCAACACTTCATCGGTGTGCTCACCGAGTAGCGGTGAACGTGCAATTTTTGCAGGCGAAGCCGATAACTTAATCGGCATACCCACGTTCCACCACTTGCCGCGTTGCGGGTGATCGAGTTCGACATACATCTCGCGACCTCGAATGTGCTCATCCGTGGCCAAATCTTCAGTCGACATGATCGGGCCACACGGGACATCGAGTGGATTGAGGATAGCCATGAATTCGCGCTTGGTGTAATTGGCGGCAAACTGCGTAATCAGCGCCCACATCTCGTTCTGATTTTTTCTGCGCTCACCAATCGTGGCGAACTTGGCATCGGTGGCTAAATCGGTTCGACCCACGGCCGGACCGATACATTGCGCCAACGCTGTCCACACCGCCTCTTGCACCACGATGTAGATGTAGTCGTTTGGGCCATGCGGTTTGCAATGAATCGCATTCCCTAATTGACCACCACCCGAATCGTTACCGGCACGCGGCGTGTAGGGCATGCCCTTTTCGGTGGGGACCGAATACTCCGACAACCCGCCGTGCGTTAACCGTTGATGGTCGCGGAATTTCACGCGACATAAATTCATCACGCCATCCATCATGGCCACTTCAACGTATTGACCCAAGCCGGTACGCTGCGCTTGATGTAACGCGCCCAACAGACCAATCGCCAAATGTAAGCCAGTGCCCGAGTCACCAATTTGCGCACCCGTCACAAACGGCGCACCCTCAGGAACACCGGTGGTGCTCATGGCACCGCCCATGGCTTGCGCGACGTTTTCGTAGGCCTTGAACTCCGCATAAGGACCCGTTGAGCCAAACCCTTTAATCGATCCCATCACGATCCGCGGGTTAATCTGATGAATTTTTTCCCAGGTAAACCCAAGACGATCAAGGACACCGGGGCCAAAATTTTCCATCACGATATCGCATTGCTTAATCAAGTCCACGAATACCGCTTTGCCTTCGGCGGATTTCATGTTGACGGTGATTGAGCGTTTGTTGCAATTGAGCATCGTGAAATACAAACTATCGGCGTTGGGCACATCGCGTAACTGACCGCGTGTGGCATCGCCCTGTGGTGGCTCAAACTTAATGACATCGGCGCCCATCCAAGCCAGTAACTGCGAGCAGGTGGGGCCCGCTTGCACATGGGTCATGTCAAGAATACGAATTCCCTTGAGTGCTTCCATCTTGCAATCTTCTCCTTGAAACAATGCGCCTCAGTATGGCACAGGGCGTGCGATCCATCGAGGCGAATGCGCCGACGCGATTGCGCCGGCAAGCTGCACGAATTATTTTTTCTTAGCGCTCGGATTCAAACTCGTGATGCGTCCACTTTCCGTGCCTGCAGTTTCATCAATCACCGCATTAATCAAGGTGGGTTTGCGTGAACGAATCGCTTCTTCCATCGCCTGGCGCAGTTGCGCTGGCGTGGTGGCATGAACACCCACGCCGCCAAAAGCTTGCATCAGCATGTCGTAGCGCGCACCCTTCACAAACACCGTTGGTGCAACATCCGGCCCTCCTGTGGGATTCACATCGGTACCGCGATACACGCCGTTGTTATTAAAGATCACCACGCACACGGGTAAGTTGTAACGACAAATGGTTTCGACTTCCATGCCCGAAAAACCAAACGCGCTATCACCCTCAATCGCAATCACTGGCTCGCCGCTCACCACGGCCGCAGCCACCGAAAAGCCCATGCCAATCCCCATCACACCCCAAGTACCCACATCGAGGCGCTTACGCGGCTTGTACAT
>CANIIA010000153.1 GCA_947467435.1 Betaproteobacteria bacterium | reverse complement strand
GCGCGATTTCGATTGCAGCCGCGATCAATATGCATACTCACGAGACCAAAGTGACTGCCTTAGTGAATGCCAACACGGTCGCCGGTCAACCGATGACCACGGTGGCGGGTCCGATTGAGGGTTATCTCTACATCAACGGCAAGCGCACACAATTTATTCAAACCCCTGGTGGTGATCCAGAAGGTGTGCGCACTGCGTTGATGACGCGCATCAATGAAATCACCGGTGCCACAGGCGTGGTTGCTTCCTCAACAGGTCCTGCCGAGAAAAACGGCATTACCTTGACCGCCTCCGATGGACGTAACATCGAGATCGGTTTTGAAGATTTAATTTTTGACGGTAGTGCAAGAGGGATCAACGAAGTTGAGGCAGATGCTGCCTCAAGCCAGACGGATGTCGAAGCACAAAACGCACAGTTTGAAGCCTTAACCGGCTTACGTTTGGGTGTGCATGTGGGCACCGTGACGCTGCAGGCCGAATCCTCGGATGTGGAAGCTGACGGTTCAACGGGCATTACCCTGGGCGGTAATGGCGCAAACGATGTGCCAAACGCTGCAACGAACCTGACCTCGCCAACCTCTTCAGTCGTCACGCTCTTAAAAGAAGTCACGGATGCATCTAGCTTGGCGATGCCACGCGTCGGTCGCATGACCTTCCAAGTGGGCGGTTCAGCCTCGCAATCCATCACCATTGACTTAGCAGACTTCGGTAAAAAAGGTCCAATTACGGGTGGCGTGACCTCAGACGTCGATAAGTTAGTGCCCTCGATCCGTATCGATACGCCAGAAGGTGCAGCGGCTGTGTTGGCTGCGTTGGATAGTGCGATGGATAAGGTGAATTCCACACGTGGCTCGATGGGTGCGGTGATGAACCGTTTAGAGCACGCGATCGATAACTTGACCAACGTGTCGACCAACACAACGCAATCGCGCAGTCAGATTCAGGATGCCGATTACGCAAAAGCCTCGTCTGATTTAGCCCGTGCGCAAATTATTCAGCAGGCCGCGACAGCCGTGTTGGCGCAAGCGAACCAATCGCAACAGTCGGTTCTGAAGCTTCTGCAGTAATTTTTAGCGACTGAAGAAGCTTTAGATCCTGGCCCATGGGGCGTGATGAACAGCCGTTTTCTACGGCATCAGATCGACCTGATTGCCGACGCTGCAAGCACTTTGCGGTGAGTTGGTATCCGCGTGAGCCGTATCTATGCAAGCTGTTGGGCTTTCGGAGTCTGGCGTTGCCTTGTCTTGAGGTGATGCGCTGCGATGGTCGTCCCTGCACGGGATTTCAGCCCAAGCCGGTCAATACCGAGCCCGCCAAGCCCAAGCGCGCTGGCGGCATTGTTGATGTGCGTTCGTAATTTTTTATTCCCTTTTAGGCGTGGCTGACACAGGAAGTTTTATGTTCAGCAACCACACGCTGTTGGCGTGCTCAGCAACCACACGCTGTTGGCGTGCTCAGCAACCACACGCTGTTGGCGTGCTCAGCAACCCAAACACGTCGCGTTCTGAGGTGAGCGCAGTCACACATTGGCGAGATCATCAATAAGGCCGCGTTTTAAGTTGTTGGCTGGCCAAGCCCCCCTTAAGTACCAAGCGGCAGTTGTCTGAACGACAAAAGTTGCCGGTGCGGCAAAAATCTGACACAGCATAATAAACCATTGAATATATTGGATAAATTTATGTGGCATCAGAATTGCTTTGAGTCACCTGTCGAACTCTTATTAGGTGATATTGTGGCTAGCAGGCTCGAAACTTCGAATCCCTCGGCTTATGCCTTGTGGCTGGACTCAGAGGGGCTCCCCCCCGCCGAGGGTGTGGCAGCGCTACACACGGTGGGTTTACAGGCGATCCCTTTAGGATCGGCGGGTGAACTCGGTATCTCTCCTGTTCGTGTGCAAATGGTAGTGGTGCGCTTACACGATGACACCGCGCCTTTGCGTGAAATTCTTCAAGCCATGCGCTCAGCCCCTGGCAGTTTGCCGGTGGTGTGCCGTGTGGATCGTCATCAGCTGGCTCTTGGCATTCGTGCCATGCGCGAAGGTGCCACCCACGTATTGGCGTCAGATGATTGGACCACCAACGCATGGCGTGAGCCGATGAACCTGATTGCGCAAGCACCCTCAGAGTCGCGCTCATTTGTATTTGTGGATCCAGTGAGTCTTGAATTATTAGCGCTGGCACGACGCGTTGCCCAAGCTGGCGTCACGACTTTGTTAACCGGACCCACGGGCGCCGGAAAAGAAGTACTGGCTCGCGTGTTGCACGATGCATCGTCACGTTGCAACGCGCCGTTTGTTGGACTGAATTGCGCTGCGATGCCCGAAAGCATGATGGAAGACATGTTGTTTGGTCATGAGAAGGGCGCCTTTACTGGTGCTGCGCGTGAACATCCTGGCGTGTTTGAGCAAGCCAATGGCGGTACGTTGTTTTTAGACGAAATCGCCGAAATTCCAGTCGCGCTACAAAGCAAGTTATTGCGCGTACTGCAAGAACGCCAAGTCACGCGTTTGGGTGGGCAAACCGCGATCAATATCGATGTGCGTTTAATTGCTGCCACCAACCGTGATTTGCGAGCAGGGATTGCAGCCCGAGAATTCCGCGAGGATTTGTATTTCCGTATCAGCACGTTCCGCTTACGCATTCCCGCGTTGGCTGAGCGTCCGGGTGACATCGTGCCACTCGCGCAACATTTACTCGAGATGCACGCACCGGGTGGACGCGATTGGCGTTTAACCGCGCAAGCTGAACAAGCGTTAGAAAGTTACGCTTGGCCAGGCAATGTGCGTGAACTCTCGAATGTGATTCAACGCGCGTTGGTCTTAAGCGCGGGTCCGGTGATTGATACTGAGCATCTGTTGTTTGAAGAACCGATCGATGTGCAGAGCAATGCTGTATCGATTGTGTCGCGTCAGCCAGAGCAAATCGAAGCGCCAGCCAATCCGGCGCTCGACGCCGCAGTTCGCGATAGTGAGTACCGCACGATCTCTGCGGTGTTACGCACTTCGCCCAATCGCATCGAAGCGGCGCGCACTTTAGGGATCAGTCCGCGAACCCTGCGTTACAAACTCGCCCGTTTTAAAGAGATGGGCCACAGTATTTCTGCTGAGCGAGGTTAAGCCATGATTGAACCAACAAGTTCGGCGAGTATTGCATCGATGCTTGAGCGAGGTTAAGCCATGATTGAACCAACAAGTTCGGCGAGTATTGCATCGATGCTTGCGCAAATTCGCCAATACGAGAACCGCGCCAAAGCCGGCGTCGGTGGCGTCGATGTGCCAGCGATGCCCATCGATCAAAGCGCACCAACAAAACCCAGCGGTTCGGTAAATTTTGGCGGGTTAGTCAAAGGTGCCGTTGATTCAGTGAACGATCTGCAACAGCGCGCGAAAGAGCTCTCGACCGCG
>CANIIA010000152.1 GCA_947467435.1 Betaproteobacteria bacterium | reverse complement strand
GACTACGCCCGACCCGAAACGCGTGGGTGTCGTCTTTCAGGAAGCCAGCTTATATCCTTGGTTAACCGCCGCAGAAAACGTTGAGTTTCCACTCAGTTTGCGCGGTGATCCACGTCAAGAACGTCAACAGCGAGCCGACGCCATGCTCCAGCTGGTTGGACTCAACGGATTTGGTGCACGCTACCCACACGAACTCTCCGGCGGAATGAAACAGCGCGTGGCGATTGCCAGAGGTCTCGCGCAAGATCCACCTGTGCTCTTGATGGACGAGCCCTTTGCTGCACTGGATGAGCAAACGCGCATGACCATGGGTCATGAGTTACTGCGTATTTGGTCCACCACATCTAAAACGGTGGTGTTTATTACGCACAGCCTCACCGAAGCGGTCTATCTCGCCGATGAGGTCTATGTGATGTCTGCTCGACCAGGGCGCATCATTGATCGCGTTGAAATCAATCTTCCACGACCGCGCACTTACGCCATGATGGCCACTGCTGAATTTGGTCAGTTACGCGAACGTATTTGGCAACAAATTCGCAGTAATGCTTGAGCATTAAACATGCACCGTACGCAATGATCCGCCGCCCCTCACCTGCTGCTGTACGTTATGTATTGCTTCTCTCAATCCTCGTGGCTTGGGAGTGCTTGCCGCGCACGGGCTGGATCCCTGAATTATTTTTGCCAGCCTTATCGACCACCCTGCGCGTATTTCGCACGGATTGGTTGGTGTATGCACAAGCCTTACTGCTGACTTTGACTGAGGTTTCTCTTGCCATGCTACTTGCGTGCGGTGGCGGAATGATCTTGGGGGCGGTGGTCGGTGGTTTAAGTACACCACGTGCGTTATTGCTGCCGGTATTTTCAAGCTTATATGCCGTGCCCCTAGTCATTGTGTATCCGGTCTTTACGGCCTGGTTTGGTGTGGGGCCGGAATCCAAAGTTGCGTTTGCTGCGTTGTATGCATTTTTTCCGGTCATGCTTTCAACCGCTGCAGGGATACGCACCATTGATCCACAATTTTTGGTCGCAGCCCGCAGCATGGGTGCGACCCTCATGCAACAAGTCACCCGTGTGATTATTCCTGCGGCATTACCGACGATCCTCAATGGTCTACGCTTAGGCGGTGCATTAGCCATCATTGGCGTGGTGGTTGCTGAAATGCTCACTGCAGCCGCTGGGATCGGCTATCTCGTGACCCTGAATCGCACCATCTTAGATAGCCCACGCGTATTTGCTGCGCTACTCATGATTTTGATTCTCTCGGTCGCTTACGATGTGCTTGCGCGTTATGTCGAACGGCGGGCCATGCGTTGGCAAAACGTTGGGCGACAGATCAGCCGACCTGCTCAAACCACAACCGTTTCCTCTGCTGCCTAACGATCACGTCTTACTCAGGAGCTTTTCATGCCATTACCTCGCCATTTACTTCCAACCACTGTCGTTGGAAGTTATCCGCAGCCTGATTGGTTGATCGATCGTGCACAGCTCTCTAAGGTTGTGCCGCGTACGCGGATGCAAGAACTCTGGCGTATCCCCGAACAATTTCTTGAGCAAGCACAAGACGATGCAACCGTGCTTGCGATTCGCGACATGGAGCGTGCGGGGATTGACATCATCACTGACGGTGAAATTCGTCGCGAAAGTTATTCCAATCGCTTTGCTACCGCGCTCGAAGGAATGGATCACGCGAACCCAGGCATCATCACCTCCAAAGCAGGCGCCAAAACGCCTGTCCCGAGAGTGGTCGGAAAGTTGCGTCGTGTCCAAGCGGTTGAACGGCGCGACATGGAATTTTTACGCGCCAACACGTCGCACGCTGCAAAGATTACGCTGCCAGGCCCATTCACCATGGGCCAACAAGCTAAAAACGAGTACTACAAAGACGATGAAGAAATGGCGATGGACTTTGCTGCAGCGGTCAATGCCGAAGCGCTCGATCTGCAAGCTGCCGGCGCCGATATTATTCAGTTAGATGAGCCTTGGTTACGCAACGATCCAGAAGCGGCCAAACGTTATGCAGTCAAAGTGATTAACCGGGCGCTGCAAGGTATCAGCGTGCCCACCATTGTGCATCTTTGCTTTGGCTATGCAGCCGTGGTGACCGGACAAAAACCGACGGGATACTCGTTTTTGCCAGGGCTTGGAGACACCATTGCCAAACAAATCTCCATCGAAGCGGCTCAACCACGCTTAGACCTTGGCGTACTGAAAGATCTTGCTGGCAAAAAAATTATGCTCGGTGTGTTGGATTTGGGTAGTCACAACATTGAAACTGCAGCGCAAGTTGCCGATCGGATTCGCGCAGGTTTACGCTACGTCCCCGCAGAAAACTTAATCCCTGCGCCGGATTGCGGCATGAAATATTTGCCACGAGATGTGGCATTTGGAAAATTGCGCGCATTGGCCGACGGTGCAAAAATTGTTCGTACCGAACTCACGGGATAACTTCGACGCATGCAATCAATTCAACGCGATACTTTCACGCTGGACCGCCTTGCCATGCAATTGATCTACGCACTGAAGCTTGTCTTATTGTCGCTTGCTGGCGTTCTACTCAACGCACAGCTTGTCTTGGCACAAAGTTACCCAACCAAACCCATCAAGTTAGTGGTGCCCTACGCACCAGGCGGACCGGGCGATATTTTGGGTCGCTTGATGGCACAAAAGCTTACCGATGCATTGGGTCAACCGGTGGTGGTGGACTATCGTGCAGGCGCGGGTGGGACCATCGGCACCGAACAAGTGGCGCGTGCACCAGCCGATGGTTACACCTTAGTCATCGCTGCAAACGGCGCACTCGCCATCAACGTGAGTTTGATGAAGAACTTGCCATACGATCCGCGCAAAGATCTCACACCGATTATTCATGTGGCCACCGTGCCGCTTGTCTTGACTGTGCATCCCGCCGTCAACGCCAACTCGACGCGTGAGCTGATAGCGCTCATGAAAGCCAAGCCCAATGGATTTGCGTATGCATCCGCTGGTAACGGCACACCACAACATCTTGCCGGTGAACTTTTCAAGAGTGTGGTGGGTGTCAGCATGGTGCATGTGCCTTACAAAGGGACTGCACCGGCGGTGGCTGACTTGGTGGCAGGACAAGTACCTGTCGCGCTTGAAAACATCACCGGAGTTCTTCCTCACGTGCGAAGTGGTCGGCTACGTGCGCTAGCCACTGCGGCATCCTCGCGATCGAGTTTGTTGCCAGAAGTTCCTACGATGCATGAGTCTGGCGTAACGCACTTCGAGGCCAGTGCGTGGTTTGGAGTCATGGCCCCTGCAGGCACACCGCGCCCCATCGTCGATCGACTGAATCAAATCATGAGTAAATCACTCGATACCCCAGAGCTCAAACAGCGACTGGCTGCGTTGGGGTCAGACCCAGTGCATGGCACGCCAGATGCGTTTGGTCAGTTCATTCAATCTGAAATTACCAAATGGG
>CANIIA010000151.1 GCA_947467435.1 Betaproteobacteria bacterium | reverse complement strand
GCTCGGCTTGTACGCGTGTGGCTACAGCCCACATCACGTCATTCATGTCGAAGATATCGACGTCTTCATCCACCACGATCACGTACTTGGTATAAAACTCCGTGCCCAAGGCCGCCATGATGGCTTGCTGCGGTTCGCCTTGCGAAGATTTTTTCATCTTCACAATCGCTAAGAACGCACCACACGTGCGATGCGGCACATGTACCGCAATCACGCCGGGCAGGTTACGTCGGAGCGTATTTAAAATTTCACCTTCGCGCGTGACACAAGACACCAAGATATGGTCTTGCGCCATGCCAGACACCACCGAATGAAACATGGCATCACGACGCATGCGCACACGATGTGCCACAAACACATTCTGCGTACTGCGAAAAGAGGCATAGCCCGTGAATTCACCAAACGGGCCTTCGGGCTCATGCACGTGCGGCAAGATTTCTCCTTCGAGAATAATTTCCGCACCGGCCGGCACTTCAAGATCACCCACACCACAACGCGCCAAACGATACGGCTCGCCAAACAGTCCGCCAATGATTTCAAATTTGCGCACATTGGGTGGATAGGCAAAGACCATCGAGCCCATGTAATGCAGCGGGTGAATGCCCAAAGTAATTGCTACTGGTAGCGCCTCACCACGCGCTTCGGCGCGTCGATGAAATTCATGCATACGCCGACGTGAATGTAATGACACGCCTAAACGATTTTTTCCGGACAACATCAACCGATGAAACCCTGTGGTATCGATCCCCGTTTCAGGATCACGTGCCGTGAGTTGCCCCGCGGTGATATACGGCGCTTTGTCTACGTGAAAGTGATAAGGAATAGGGAGCGCATTTAAATCGACCTGATCGCCCTCAAGCACCACTTCGTCCCATGCGCCCTTGGCTACCGTTTCACAAGGAATGTATTTTTGACACCGTTCACGAAACGCCGCAGGCAGATCGGGCACCGGCACACCTAAACACGCGGCGAGTAATTTACGGTTACCGGCGATATTGGTCACCACGGGCAGCGTGTGACCTTCGACATTTTCATAAATCACCACCGGGCTACGCCCCATGTGCTCCAACTCAAAAATCAGTGACGTGATATCTAAATGTGTACGCACAGGCTCGCGAATACGCAACAACTCCTCGGGATAATCGCGTTCCACCATCGCAAGAAAACCGCGCAAACTTTGATTGTCAACCACGTTCTGTCTCTCCTGATTTTTTATTGAAGCCAATTATTCTGGCTTGATCCCTGCATCTTGAATAATTTTCGCCCAGCGCGTGATGTCATGCCGAATCGTGTTGCGAAACTGTTCTGGTGAGTCGCCAATCGTTGACGAGCCGACCTCAAACATCTTGTCGCGAAACGCTTGCTCACGCGTGATACGCTGCACTGCCTCAGCCAACTTACCGATAATTTCGGGCGGCGTTTTTGCGGGGGCCACTAAACCATTCCACGGCCCAACGTCATAGCCACTCAAGCCCGACTCAGCCAAGGTGGGCAAGTCAGGTAACTGCGGCACGCGCTTTGAGCTGGTCACGGCCAATGGGCGCACTTTGTTACCGCGAATTTGCGGTAATGCATCGGAGATATTGGCAAACATCATCTGAATGTCGCCTGCCAATAAGGCACCAATTGCAGGTGGGCCGCCACGAAACGCCACATGCACGAGCTTGGTTCCTGTCATGGTGTTAAACACTTCGCCAGACAAATGCGTGGTGCCGCTCACCCCAGACGAACCGAAGTTTAGTTTTCCTGGATTGGCTTTTGCGTAGCTAATTAACTCACTCACCGACCGCGCTGGCACCGTTGGATTGACCATCAACACCAATGCATTGAAGGTCACGTTACTAATCGGCGCCAAATCGGCCAGGGGATCGAACCCGACACTTTTCAGTAAGCTGGGCGAAATCGTGTGCGGACCCAACGAAGACATCAAAAGCGTGTAACCATCCGGGGCTGCCTTGGCCACAAAATCCGTGGCTACCACACCACCGGCACCAGGTTTGTTTTCGACGATCACCGGTTGACCCAAAACATCTTGCATACGCGCAGCGAGTGTTCGCGTGACGATGTCCGTGTTTCCGCCCGCGGCAAAACCCACCAAGATACGAATCGGCTTGGTTGGATAATTCACTTGCGCCTGAACGGTGCCCTGCCCGAGTAAAAGCGCACTAAAACTAATCAGCCACCACTGTAACCAGCGTGAAAACTTCATATCGCCACTCCTGAATTGATCGTAGGGTCTGCGACCGCGCAATCGACAGCCCAAGTATGAGGCCGCGACGCAATGGTTTTCGCAGTGTTTCAATAGTAAAAACGCATGTGTTGCACGCAACACATCAAGCAAACCGCGTGCCGCAGCGCAACGTTTGAGGCGACGTAATGCGAACCGAGTCGCTGCCCTATGGGTAAGCACGCTATGCTTATGCGCAATGAAGATCTTCTACGGTTGGCGCATGGTCGCCGCAGGTGGGGCGTTGCAATGTCTGCAAGCCCTGTTGTTGCACCAAGCGTTTGGTGCCTACGTCGCCGTTCTGGGCCAAGAATTCGATTGGAGTAAAACCGAGCTCTCCGGCGCCGCTGTATTTCAGCCCCTGGAAGCCGCCATGCTCGGGCCCATTTTGGGCATGATTCTCGATCGTTTTGGGCCACGCGGGATGATCCGCGCCGGTGTATTTTTTCTGGGTGTGGGATTTTTGTTTCTCGGCACCATTCAAAGTTTGGCCGGGTTTTATGCCGCGTTTCTAGTGATCGCCTTTGGCGGTAGCTTGTGTGGTTTTTTCCCGATCAATGTCGCGATCATTCATTGGTTTGAAAAATCACGCGCACGCGCTTTGTCCGCACTGTCATTGGGTTTGTCGATCGGTGGCATGCTGGTCCCGATCGTGGCTTGGAGCATGCAAACGTGGGGCTGGCGCGCCACGGCATTCGGTTCGGGTGCCATCGCCTTATGTATTGGCCTTCCCTTAGCGCAAACCTTTCATCGCCGCCCAGAAGATGTCGGTGAAACAATCGATGGCCTGCCGGCCGTTGCCAACGTAGCGAGTGCGCAAGCGCAATCCACAGAAGGCACTGAGCTCTCGCAACGTGAGTTTTCTGCACGCGAAGCGCTACGCACACCGGCATTTTGGTTACTCTCTTTGGGTCACGGCTTTGCCTTACTCACGGTGTATGCAGTGAGTGTGCATGCGATCGCTCACATGAAAGAAGGCTTGGGCTATACCGTGGCACAAGCGTCGTTATTTATTACGCTGATGACCTTGTCGCAAACCGGCGGCGTATTGGTTGGCTGGTGGATTGGTGATCGATTTCAAAAACGCTACGTCGCTGCCGTGTGCATGTTGATGCATGCCAGCGGCTTACTCGCACTCACCTTCGGCGTGCATCCAACGATCTTGGTTGCGTTTGCGATTTTGCATGGCGGTGCTTGGGGCTTACGCGGACCATTCATGCAAGCGATTCGCGCCGACTACTTTGGTCGACGCGCGATC
>CANIIA010000150.1 GCA_947467435.1 Betaproteobacteria bacterium | reverse complement strand
TTTGTTTGGACGGCGGTTATGAGCGCGCGTCGATTTGAAGCGTTGACTTTGCTGTGTCTGCTTGGCGCATTGATTGCTTTGCCTTGGGTGGTCGAGAAATTTTATGTCCAATTTTTTGCCAAGATTTTAATCATGGCGATTTTGGCTATGAGCCTAGATTTGTTGCTGGGTTACACCGGGTTAGTGTCGTTTGGACATGCGGCGTTTTATGGGGTCGCTGCCTACACACTCGCCATGTTGACGCCGTCGTTTCAGGCCGCCAATTTTTGGACGTCGTTACCGTTGGCCTTATTGGTCTCTGGAAGCGCCGCGTTGGTGATTGGATTTTTTGTGATTCGCACGCATGGCATCTACTTCATCATGGTGACCTTGGCGTTTGCGCAGATGCTGTTCTTTGTATTTCATGACACTAAATTGGCCGGTGGCAACGACGGCATTTACATCGATGTACGACCGGTGGCACAGATCGGGTCATGGCAAGTTTTTGACCTCGATAAATTTACCCACGTTTATTATTTGGTGTTGGCTTGTGTGGTGTTGGTCTATGTGCTGTTGCGCGTGCTCCTTGCGTCGCCTTTTGGTCGAGTCTTGGTGGGGATCAAAGCGAACGAACACCGCATGCAGTCATTGGGCTTTGCAACCTTTCGCTATAAATTAGTTTGCTTTGTGATTGCCGGTGTGTTGGCTGGATTAGCGGGTTATTTGTCGGCCATTCAATTCGGGGTGGTCAATCCTGAAATGCTGGGCTGGCATCTGTCGGGTGCGGTGATGATGATGGTGATTTTGGGTGGTATGGGCACACTCGTTGGGCCGATCTTGGGCGCAGCCGTTTGGATGTTGATTGAATTATTTTTTCAAGGGCTCCCCAGTGTTGGTGCAGTCAATCTAGGCAAACACTGGCACTTATGGATGGGGCTTTTTATTGTGCTCTCGGCGTTGTTATTACCGCGCGGTTTGCTTGGTGTATTGAAGCGCGCTCGCAAGGACCATCCGGATGAGTGAGGTGGTGCTTGAAACACAATCCCTGACGCGTCACTTTGGCGGCTTAGCGGCCGTGTCCAACGTCAGCCTACAAGCGTGTCATCAACAAGTGCATGCCGTGATTGGGCCCAATGGTGCGGGTAAATCCACATTGATCAATATGCTCTCTGGCGACTTAGCACCGAGCGCCGGAAAAATTTTATTCGCTGGTGAGGACATCACCGGCTTACCTGCGCATGCGATTTCGCAGCGAGGTATTGGTCGGAGTTACCAAAAAACGAATGTATTTCTGGCGTTTTCTGCATTTGAAAATTGCCGACTCGCCGCGCAATCACGATTAGCGAGTTCGATGCGTTTTTTTCGCTCGGCAAATACCTTAACGTCGGTGAATGAGGCGGCGTCGGCTGCGCTCGAGGCTGCCGGACTCGCGACTCGGGCTGATCGTCTAGCCAGTCATTTGTCGCACGGCGAGCAACGGCAACTCGAAATCGCCATGACCTTGGCAACGCGTCCGCGGGTGTTGTTGTTAGATGAACCGCTTGCCGGTATGGGGGCAGATGAATCGCAGGCGATGGTGGCCTTGTTGCAACGTTTGGCGCGTACACATGCCATTTTATTGGTTGAGCATGACATGGATGCGGTGTTTTCGATGGCTGATCAACTCACCGTGATGGTGAATGGCCAAGTGCTCGCTTCAGGAACGCCTGCCGACATTCGCGCGAATCGACAAGTGCAAATCGCTTACCTTGGTGAAGAGGAACAAGGCGCGCATCCACATGACTGAATCCATCTTGCTTGCTGCGCGTGGCTTACACACCTATTACGGGTCGAGCCATATTTTGCGTGGCGTTGATTTTTCAATCGCACGTGGTGAAGCGGTCGGATTAATGGGCCGTAACGGGATGGGCAAGAGCACCTTACTCAAGTCGATGTTGGGTTTAGTAAGACCGCGTGCTGGCTCGGTGTGGGTGAAGGGCGTTGAGATGACCCACACCTTACCGCACCGGATTGCGCAAGCCGGTATCGCGTATGTGCCGGAAGGACGCGGTATTTTTTCGAATTTATCGGTACACGAAAACTTGGTGATGGCCGCGCGCGCGGGTTCTCAAGGTCAACGTGACTGGACCTATGAACGCGTGCTCGAGACGTTTCCGCGTTTGTCTGAGCGTCTCACGCATGGAGGCACGCAACTCTCGGGTGGTGAACAGCAAATGCTGACTATTGGTCGTGCTCTCATGACCAATCCCGACCTACTGATTTTAGATGAAGCGACCGAAGGTCTTGCACCACTCATCGCGCGAGAAATCATGCGCATCATTGGTACGGTGCGCGCTTCTGGTATCGCGACGGTGATCGTGGATAAAAACTTTTCTGCGGTGAATGCCATCACTGACCGGAACGTGATTTTGGTCAAAGGTGAAGTGGTGTTTGCTGATACAGCTGCAGCGCTACGCGCCCAACCAGACATTCATCAGCGTTATCTGGGTGTGTAACCCGAGACGTGTCACCCGTGGCGTGTCACCCAATGCGCTGAACGCAGGGAGCCTAACTTGCGCTTGCGCTCGATTGTAGGTTGATCAGTCGATCGCTCACGGTCAATAGGGCGCGGCCCACTTCACGGGCCAATGCAGACCGATCCTCGCGAAGGTCAGTGTGAATCGCTTGTGTGAGGCCGACGCCACGCAACCAAAGTGCCTCTGGTACGCCGCGAAAAGGCGCTTGTCCGGTGAGTTCGCTGGGAAGTGCGCCGGTGGCGCCTTGTGCATCTGTAAAGACGATGAAGAACTCTAAGTCTTTGCACGCTTCGCCAAACAAGTTGTCGCCGCTAAACGCGTTATCGATGACAAATACATTGCGAATGCCATAGTGACGTTCTAAGGCTGCTTTGGTTTGACGCAATTGCGCAGGGGGCCGTCCGGTGCGGCGATAGCCAAACACCACAAAGCGATCGAGATGGTCGCCCTCAACGCGGATATTCGAAAACGACGGCATGCCGCGTGAAGCATTGCGATCGATCATGGCGTGTAATTTAGCGATCGAAAAATAAAACAACGCGAACATGAAGCACTCAGATAAATCGGCTAAATACACCGTGTAACTAGCCGAACCGATGGTGATCGCAGCCAGGGTGCCTTGCGCTAAAGCAAACCAACGATTGATTGATTTATCCGGCACGCCCCGTGTGAACGCAAACGCCAAAATGACAATGAGCAGCGACGACACGAACGCACTGGCCCAATTAGGTAACAGGCGTAACCACGTGCCATTGCTGATGTCATCGATGGCAGTAGCGAGAATCGTGTTGTCATCCAAGAGCGGGGCGCTCGCGGTGCCTTTGGTGGTGGCGATGCCAGGGGCTGAGGCACCAATAATGACGGTGGCGTCTTTAAAGACGTCCATCGCAAAAGGTGCTTTCCCGTTGACGCCCAGATAAAAATCAGCAAACGAGATGCGTTGATAATCCCCACGTTTATTGCGCCAGTTGAGGATGATTTCATCTGGCGTGCCGTTGGCCTTGGGGTTGGCCAGTGTGGCTGCACGTAATGACATCGAGGGTAGGGCGTAACCTGTTTCTGGCCACCACACCGAATAACGACGCACTACGCCGTCTTTATCGATCTTT
>CANIIA010000149.1 GCA_947467435.1 Betaproteobacteria bacterium | reverse complement strand
ACGCGACACGGTGTTTGTGCTCGAAGTTAACCCACGCGCGTCGCGCACGGTGCCCTTTGTTTCAAAAGCAACCGGCTTACCCTTGGCAAGTATCGCCGCGCGTTGTATGGCGGGCCGTTCGTTGGCCGATCAAGGCATCCATGCCGAGGTGATTCCGCATTTTTTCTGTGTCAAAGAAGCTGTTTTTCCGTTTGCGAAATTTCCTGGTGTGGATACGTTGCTGGGTCCTGAGATGCGTTCCACTGGCGAAGTGATGGGCGTTGGGACAAGCTTTGGCGAGGCCTTTCTGAAAGCACAACTTGCTGCTGGCGTGCGCCTGCCGCAACGTGGTCAGGCATTTGTTAGCGTACGTGATAGCGATAAGCTTGCCGCTGTTCAGGTCGCCCGCGATCTGCTTGAGCAAGGCTTCACGATTTATGCCACGCGCGGTACGGGGGCTGTGCTCGCAGCGCACGGTGTGTCGGTGAGTTTTGTGAACAAAGTTGCCGAGGGTCGCCCCAATGTGGTCGACATGATTAAAAACGGCGATTTAAATTTAATCGTCAATACCGTGGAAGATCGACGCTCTGCGGTCGCTGATTCACGTTCGATTCGTACCGGTGCGTTGGCGCAACGCGTGACCTACTTCACGACGATCGCGGGTGCACAAGCCGCTTGTGCTGGCATGCGTGAACCCAAGCAACTGACGCCGTATTGCCTTCAAGACTTACACGCCACATTGCGCACTGCATAAAAATGAATTGCAGATCGGGCTGCGCTGAGCGCCTGGTCATGGAATAATGCATGCATGGCTAAAACACCGGTAACAATTCGTGGGTTGGAGCTGCTGCGCGTCGAGCTGCAGCGGTTAAAGAGCGTTGATCGCCCAGCAGTGATTGCGGCGATTGCAGAGGCGCGCGCGCATGGCGATCTTTCTGAAAACGCGGAGTACGATGCGGCTAAAGAGCGTCAAGGCTTTATCGAGGGTCGTATTCTTGAAATCGAGGGCAAGCTCTCCAATGCCCAAGTGATCGACCCGAAATTGGTCGATGCAGATGGCCGTTGCGTGTTTGGTTCAACGGTCGAGTTGGCTGAAACGGCCGATGCGGCTAACAGCGTGACCTATCAAATCGTTGGCGAGGACGAGGCCAACATTAAAGAGGGTCGTATTTCCGTTTCTTCGCCGATCGCGCGGGCGCTGATCGGGAAGGAGGCCGGGGACGTGGTGGACGTACAGACCCCGGGCGGGACGAAGCAGTACGAGATTCTGGACGTCCGCTACGAGTAGAGCGTTGTGCGGCGCTGGAGGGTTCGGCGCGTCGTTCACTCGATCTTTCTGTGCCCGTTGCGGCGCGTGGTTTTTCTCCGCGATTCAGTGTTGGACGCGAGGGATGTTCTCCACGTCGCGCCAAAGTTTTTGGTTTTCGCTTGGCAATACGTACATGCGGTGGACGCTTTTCAGGCGCACCGCGCTTGCGTTTTAAAGCGCGTGCTGTGGGCGTTTTCTGTTTTACCGTGCTCTCAGCGACTTTGACCAACGCAGGATTTTCTCGGTAAATCACCAACATCTTGCCGATATGCTGCACTGGCGCTGCATTCAATTCAGTGCATAGCGCGATCATCCAAGCAGCGCGCGTGTCTCGGTCTGCAGAGGCGCGAATCTTAATCAGCTCATGGGCCTGAAGTGCAATCGCCATTTCGTTCATGACCGCTGGCGTGAGGCCTTTATCGCCAATGAAGATGACTGGGTCGAGGGCGTGCGCCTTTGCTTTGAGCGCTTGGCGCTCGATTGGTGTGAGTTCGTGCATGTGCGAAGTATACGTTCTGATGCGATTTTCGGTGGGCGGACGCGGTCGGCTCGCGTAACATCGTTGAATGGCGCAAAGTAAATCGAGCAAAGCATGGCTCAATCGGCACGTTAACGACCGATTCGTGCAACAGGCGCGCGCACAGGGCTTGCGTTCACGTGCGGCATTTAAGCTGCAAGAAATTGCAGAGCGCGATCGCTTGTTGCGTCCAGGTGTACGTGTGGTTGATTTGGGTGCTGCCCCGGGAGGATGGTCGCAAGTGGCGGCATCTAAAGTGCAACCCCATGGAAAAGTGGTGGCTATTGACCTCTTAGAAATCGCCCCCATTTCAGGGGTTCACGTCGTGCGTGGCGATTTTCGAGATCCGGCGGTGCGTGCTGCGGTGCATGCGGCGTTGGAGGGGCCGGCCGATGTGGTGCTGTGTGACATGCTGCCGAATTTGTCTGGTATTGCTTCAGTAGATCAAGCACAGGCTGCGGCATTGACCGAATTGGCTCTGGATTTTTGTGGTCTTAGCCTGAAACCCGGCGGTGCCTTTTTAGTGAAGGTGTTTCAAGGTGTTGCATTTAATGAGGTGTTGGCTGCAATGAAACAACGCTTTCGTACCGTCGCCACGCGAAAACCTGCGGCTTCGCGCGGCGAAAGCCGCGAAACCTATCTGCTTGGGCGTGGCCTGCAAAACACCCACGCAAGCAGTGAGCCGCGGGATACGGGCGATTTCGGATTAGAATCTTGAGTCAGGTTTTATTCAGGCGTACTTGGGCAGCCGCCCGATCGTCGAATGAGGAGTGTGGTCGTGAATAACATGATGAAAAACTTGCTGATCTGGGTGGTGATTGGACTGGTCTTGATGACGGTGTTCAATCAGTTCAATTCTCGCCAAAGCGCTCAGGCGCCGATGGAATACTCGCAATTCATCGACGAAGTCAAAGCGGGTCGGATTGCCAAAGTGACCATCGAGGGTCGGCAGCTCAAGGCCACCACCAACGACGGCAAACGCGTGACCAGTTATTCACCAGGTGATATTTGGTTGGTATCTGATTTGCTCAAGTACGGCGTCAAAATTGAAGCCAAGCCTGAGGAAGAGCCTTCGTTGCTCATGAATATTTTTGTGTCGTGGTTCCCGATGTTGTTGTTGATTGGCGTGTGGGTATTTTTTATGCGCCAAATGCAAGGGGGGGGGCGTGGCGGCGCGTTTAGTTTTGGTAAATCGCGGGCGCGGATGTTGGATGAATCCACCAACACCGTCACCTTTGCCGATGTGGCTGGATGCGAAGAAGCCAAAGAAGAAGTATCCGAACTGGTTGATTTTTTACGTGACCCAACCAAGTTTCAAAAGCTGGGTGGACGGATTCCACGCGGCGTCTTGATGGTGGGCTCGCCAGGGACCGGAAAAACCTTGTTAGCACGCGCCATCGCTGGTGAAGCCAAGGTGCCATTCTTTTCAATTTCAGGCTCTGACTTTGTGGAGATGTTTGTCGGGGTGGGTGCAGCGCGCGTGCGCGACATGTTTGAGCAAGCCAAAAAACAAGCGCCTTGCATCGTGTTTATCGACGAGATCGATGCTGTTGGTCGTCAGCGCGGTGCCGGTTTAGGCGGCGGTAACGATGAGCGCGAACAAACGCTGAATCAATTGTTGGTAGAGATGGATGGCTTTGAGGCCACGGCGGGTGTGATTGTGATTGCAGCCACCAACCGTCCTGATGTGCTCGACCCGGCATTACTCCGCCCCGGCCGTTTCGATCGCCAAGTGGTCGTGCCGTTACCGGATATTCGTGGCCGAGAGCAAATTCTCTTGGTGCATATGCGCAAAGTGCCAATGGCGCCGGATGTCAAAGCCGACATCATT
>CANIIA010000148.1 GCA_947467435.1 Betaproteobacteria bacterium | reverse complement strand
CTTGCGGACGGGGGTTCGATTCCCCCCGCCTCCACCATATGCAAAGTGAGAGAGCACTCTCTCGCTTTTTGAAGAACCCCGCTGAGGCGCAGTCTCTGCGGGGTTTCGCCGTTTTTAGATGTTGTGTTCGCTCTGAAAAAATGCCTTAAAAACAGCTCTTCGTCGCTGGATACGCAAAGTTGCTGGTTTAGTAGGTGCTAATGAGTGATTTGAGTTTTTAGGTTCAATCGTCGTTTTCGGAATTGAACCCAGATCCGCATCTGTCCCCGCAGCCGCCTGGCCCCAGTCCATCAAGGGTCATATGAAAGAATTCTTTCATTCTTGTAATTTAAATTAAAGAATGGTTTAATTTAATCGTTGCAGCTAAAGCGGACTTTCAATGAATCGGGACACCGGGACCTACGTCATCTCCACTACTCCGGGTGAGCCGGTGCGGGCGTTCGTGCCCCATGCTTTGCCACCGACGGGACCGGCCTTGGCGCCAGCCGTCTACGTTGAACACAATCGCCAGGCGGAGCTGGCGCTCGCGCGCCTGGCCGGAGTGTCCGGTTTAGTGCCGTCGGTGGGCTGGCTGCTGTACAGCGCCATCCGCAAGGAAGCGTTGCTGACATCCCAGATCGAGGGCACGCAGGCCACTCTGACCGACTTGTTCGATGAGGAAGCGGGATTCAAGGTCAGCAACATTGACGATGTGGAGGAGGTGACCAATTACCTGCGTGCCTTCCGCTGGGTCGAAGAGCAATTGCGTGACCCCCAAGGGCTGCCCATTAGCGTTCGGCTGCTGTGCGATGCCCATCGCTTGCTGCTCGATGGCGCCAGAGGTGCAGGCAAGCAGCCAGGAGAGTTGCGTCGATCACAAAACTGGATTGGCGGCACGCGACCTGGCAATGCCGCTTTCGTGCCGCCACCGCCGGAGCAGGTGCCGGCTTTGCTGGCAGATATGGAGCGTTTCATTCATGACGATGGGACGGAGTTGCCGCCCATGGTGAGGGTGGCGCTGATCCATGCACAGTTCCAAACCATCCATCCCTTTCTCGACGGTAACGGGCGCATCGGCCGCTTGCTGATTGCCGCCCTGTTCGAGCAATGGGGATTGTTGGCAGAGCCGCTGATGTACCTCAGCGGTTATCTCAAGCAGCACCAGGCCGAGTACTACCGTCGTCTGTCAGCCATCCGTAACGAGGGCGATTGGGAAGCCTGGGTGACATTCTTCCTGGAGGGTGTGGCTGTTGCAGCCGGGGACGCAGAGCGCAACATCATCGAAGTGGCCAGTCTGGTGGCGGCTGACCGCAAGCGCTTGTTGCAGTCGCCCAAGGCCGGCCCGGCAAGCTACCGCTTGTTCGAGATGTTGCCGATGATGCCGCGCTTCACGATCGAGCGCGTTCGGCAGCAACTGGACACGAGTTTTCCGACAGCGACGGCAGCGGTCAAGGTGCTGGAAGATCTGGGAATCGTGGCCGAAATGACGGGCCAGAAAAAGAACAGAAGTTACAGCTACCAGGCCTACGTCGAACTACTCTCTCGGTGACAAATCCGCACCATTTCGTCGCCTTCTGCAATGGCATTTATGGGCTCGGCGAGGCGGTCTGCTGTATGGCAACCGTCCGCCACCAATACTCAAAATCCCAACCCTTATCCGGCGCAGAAACGCTAGTCTGCTGAGGAAGTCGTAGCCTCGGAATGTACGCACTCTGAAAACACCCCACGACCAAAGCCAAGAGCTCGGAACACCCTGAGTCCTTTTGGACTCCCCAAAAATCACACACACGCGGGTAGCAATTTCGAACTGTTTTGCGGCAAGCGTAGATCACGGTGCACCCGCAATTTATAGTCAACACCACAGCCAAAATAATTAACCGTAAGGCGATGCGCATGCATGCGATCCACCAAGTCACAGCAACCATCCAACATACGACGACGAAAGCCCTGTGGGCGCTATTAGCAACTGCCCTAATTGCGATATCACCAACCAACCATGCGCAAAAACTGACGGGAACGACCTTTGAATTTTCATGGGACGAGGGTCAACCGTATAAAACCATTGAAAAGGTCAAATTCGCCAACGGAGATTTCATTCAAGTCGCAGAGGGAAAAACGAATCGACAATTCATCAAAGAAATTTGTGAATACAAACGACTCGAAGTAAGAAGAGGAACCACTGGGGCAGTGCAATACACCAGTGATGCCTGCGATAGCGTAGTGCATATCCGCGCAGCCTACCCTGACACAAAAAATGCAAAGCTCGCCATTGTCACAACGAACTGCGGCGGGACCATGTGTCGAGCGTGGAATGATTATTTTGTTGTGTTTCTCAACGAAGCAGGCATACGCGTTACCCGTCTCGGCACTGGTTTCTACGGCACAAGAAATAAGCAGACCAAATACCAATTTAGTTTTAACGGCCAGAAACTCAGTCAATCACTCATCTCAAATTTTTATGATGGCAAAGAAAATAATTTAGGTGACCTGATTGCTTCAACGCGCTACTTCATTCCACAAGGTGAGTATGTCGACACAAGATTGAATAAAAAATATCTTAAGTTTGTAGGACAACATCCTGAAGTCGTTCTAAGCGATATCCATGTTCGAGAAAAACTAGTCAGCAAAATGCAACCCGAACGATTTCGCGCGATCCGAGCCGCACTTAGCGGACCAGGTGTATCGTCGATCAGCAATGGTCGCTTTATCGTAATGAACGCATGCATGCGCAGTAATTGCACATACGAATTTGGTGCAGTGGTGTTAGATGGATTCACGGGTGCGCTACATGCCATCCGCTTTAACCCCGATGAACAGCTTGCTGAGCATGTGTCAACTGAGCCATTGGATCCAAATGTTGACGGCATCTGGCTCAGCGAAATTGATACGCAACAACGTTTAAATTTGTCCATCGAACATGGACGCATTCGCGCGAAAAGAATTCAAAGTAACTAAAACCCTCAGCGCAGACTTAGGGTCAGACTCTCCATCTTTCGCCATCCGATTAAATTCGCCATCACGGCTACCTCAAGCAACGCGCATCGATCTGAAGCAGCGAAAGATATTTTTTAAATATATTTTTCCTCTCACGAAAATAGTAAGAATGCGAATCGAGCGCATTCAAATAATAATAAACATAAATATATTTTCTAAAAATTACGATTCAATCGTGTGCGTGATCGTGCGCGTGAAAAACGCCTAAGAATTGCTGCAAAAGATAGTTTGCGTAAATACAGACTGTTGTATATTTATTCAACAGCAAATTGCACGCAGTCAATTCACCATCTTGCATTAACTCAACTGGAGAACGTATGGAACTGATACTCAGTTATTGGCCAGCTTTTTTTTGGTTGTCTATTGGCAGAATCGTTGCAGTGGGGTTTCTTACCGCCATCTCTAACCTGCCTTACTTTAAGACGCGACGAATCTACACACACCAAGAAATTCGACCAGCCCAATCAAAGCGCGAATGGCTAGGAATCGTTTTTGTCCCCAGTGATGCGATCGTATTGATCGCATTGATGGCATTGGGCTTATTCAGATTTGCGCCTAACCCTGACTGGACAGTACACCTTCAAACAGCTTTGGTGATGATCTTATGGGTCGATTTATGGATGTATTTTGCGCATCGAATGATGCATCAATCCCCACTCCTGTGGCGCATGCATCGACATCATCACCTCTCAAAAATCACGCAACCCGTCTCATCAATTTCATTTTCATTTTCAGAGAAATTCTTTGTCTACTCATGCGCCTGGCTCGTGGGTATGGCGGCGATTTCTTGGGTGATGCCTATCTCATTTGAAGGGATTGTTGGGTATTTCTCGGTCTATTATTTTCTGAGTGCTGG
>CANIIA010000147.1 GCA_947467435.1 Betaproteobacteria bacterium | reverse complement strand
GCTCCTCGTATGTGCAAGTCACCGTAGCCAACATGGCCTCGACCTCGGGTGCAACGTTGAGCGCGGTTTCGGGCAGCGGCGTGTCGACCGCGGCCACTGCAGTGACAGCGATTGATTCGATCGATACGGCTTTGAGCGCGATTGCTTCACAGCGTGCGACGTTGGGTGCGGGTATCAACCGCTTGACCTATGCGGTAGATAACCTGAGCAACATCGCGCAGAACTTGAGCCAATCACGTAGCCGCATTGTGGACACGGATTACGCTGCAGCCTCCAGCGAGTTAGCGCGTACGCAGATTATTCAGCAAGCCTCAACAGCGATGTTGGCGCAAGCAAACCAGCAACCGCAGTCGGTGTTGGCGCTGCTCAAGTAAACACTTAGAAGTCCTTAAAAAGCCACGCACACAATTGCGTGGCTTTTTTTATTACATTTTCTTCGTGTTCGATAGACTTGGGAATCCGTTTAAAGAGCCTTTTTCTAGCCCGATGAATTCTGTGTGGCAGATCGTTACCGGTCTGTTCAGACAACAAGAATTTCTCTCTATGTGGGTCAACAAAAAGGAACGGATATGTCTTTCTCAATCAATACCAACCCGAACGCTTTGGTTGCCAAAAACGCAGCGACGTATAACAACCGTGCGTTGTCTTCAGCGATGCAGCAACTGTCGACTGGCAAACGTATCAATAGTGCTAAAGATGACGCCTCTGGTGTGGCCGTGAGCGAAATCATGACGGGCCAGATTCGTGGCTTGAACATGGCCGTGCGTAACGCCAATGACGGCGTCTCGCTGATGCAAACTGCCGAAGGCGCGATGATCGAGCAAACCAACATGCTGCAGCGTATGCGTGAGTTGGCGGTGCAGGGTTCAAACGACACCATCACCGATACGCAAAAAAGCTATCTGAATACTGAATTTACGCAGTTACGTTCTGAAATTGACCGCATTGGCGCACAAACCAAATGGAATGGTCAAACCATCCTGACCGCAAGCACGGGTATGGGTAACACCACCGGCGGTACGTACAGCTTCATGGTTGGGTCTTCCTCGTCCTATGTCAGCGTGACAGTGGCCAACATGTCCTCGACTTCGGGTGCCGCCTTAAGCGCGGTTTCGGCGAGCGGCGTGTCGACCGCAGCGACTGCTGTGACAGCGATTGATTCGATTGACACCGCCTTGAGCGCGATTGCTTCACAGCGTGCGACGTTGGGTGCGGGTATCAATCGTTTGACCTATGCCGTCGACAGCATGACCAACGTGTCGCAAAACCTGACTGAGTCGCGTAGCCGCATTTCAGACACGGATTACGCAACCGCAGCGAGCGAACTGGCGCGTACCCAGATCATCCAACAGGCCTCAACCGCCATGTTGGCTCAAGCCAACCAGCAGCCGCAGGGAGTTCTAGCCTTACTGAAGTAATTGGCTCGCTCAGTCTGAGCCATAGACAAGCCAATGACCAAGGTCATTGGCTTGTTGTTTTTTTTGTGACAATAAAAAAGAATAAAAAAAACTTAACTTTTTTTGGTCCCGGTCGATAGCTGGTATGTGCGGCAAGTTTTTGCCGCTCCGAGCCTGTCAGTGAGCTTACTTTTTCACGTCGGAACCCTAAAAAGGACTTTTCTATGTCAGTGATTAATACCAACGTCAACGCGATTGTTAGTCGCAACGCCATGACGGTGAACAACCGCGCATTGTCTTCGGCGATGCAGCAGCTTTCTACCGGTAAGCGAGTCAATAGCGCCAAGGATGATGCCGCCGGCCTGGCCGTGAGCGAAATCATGACCGCCCAAGTACGTGGCCTAAATATGGCGGTACGTAACGCTAACGACGGTATTTCGCTGATGCAAACTGCTGAAGGCGCGATGATCGAGCAAACCAACATGCTGCAGCGTATGCGTGAGTTGGCGGTGCAGGGCTCAAACGACACCATCACCGATACGCAAAAAGGCTACCTGAACACCGAATTTACGCAGTTACGTTCTGAAATTGACCGTATTGCGTCGCAAACCAAATGGAACGGTGCCGCTGTGCTCACAGCCGGTACTTCGTTAGGTAACACCACCGGTGGTACGTATAGCTTTATGGTGGGTTCGAGCTCCTCGTATGTGAATGTCACCGTGGCGAACATGGCCTCGACCTCGGGTGCAACGTTGAGCGCGGTTTCGGGCAGCGGTGTGTCGACCGCAGCGACTGCAGTGACAGCGATTGATTCGATCGATACGGCTTTGAGCGCGATTGCATCGCAGCGTGCGACCTTGGGTGCGGGCATCAACCGCTTGACCTACGCGGTGGATAGCTTAAACAACATCTCGCAAAACTCTAGCGCATCACGTAGCCGTATTGTGGACACGGATTACGCTTCGGCATCAAGCGAATTGGCGCGTACGCAGATTATTCAGCAAGCCTCAACGGCGATGCTGGCGCAAGCGAACCAACAGCCGCAGATTGTTTTAGCGCTACTGAAGTAACGGCGCACGTCGCATCAAGCGGCCCCAGCAGATGACATCTGCTGGGGCTTTTTTGTTTGTTACTATTCGCGACACATGTCAACGCCCCCGAATCATCGCTCTGCAGCGCTTGTCTTACTCAAGCAAGGTGATAGCTTTCGCGCGCAACGCGCGTGGCCGGCCGCTGAACAAGCCTATCGACAAGCCATCACGCAATTTCCGCAATTGGTGGAAGCGCATTTTCATTTGGGCATGGTCCTGCATGAAACATCACGTTTTGCCGAGGCCTTGCAATGCTATGACGCAGTATCAGTCATCCAACCTAAATTAGCTGAGGTTTGGTACGCCAGAGCATTGGTCCTGAAGGCGCTTGGGCAGAATGAAGAAGCCGAAAAAAGCTACGCGCAGGCAGTCAAAATACGAGCTAATTTTCCCGAGGCGCATTACAACCGCGGCAATATTTTAAAGCAGCTCAATCGCCCAGAAGATGCGTTACAGAGCTATCAACTAGCCGTGAAGTATCGGCCTGAGTTTGTTGAAGCATTGTTTAATTTAGCGAATCTACTCTTAGCGCGAGAACGCTTTAGCGACGCAGTAAAAATATACGATCAAGTCTTACGCATCCAAAAAAATCACAAAGAGGTCTGGTGCAACCGCGGTATTGCGTTACGTCGATTGAAGCGGCCGATCCAAGCGATCGAAAGTTTTAAACAATCGATATCCATCGATACAAGTTACGCCAATGCATACACCAATATGGGCGTGGCTTTACTGGATATATCCAGCGCAGAAGAGGCCTTACAGTGTTGTGCACAGGCCATGGCATTCGCACCCAATGAAGCCACGTTCATTCATAACTACGCAGTTGCATTGGCTCGACTCAGACGCTTTGATGAAGCGATCGCGCAATATCGACGCGCAATACAGATCGATGCCAATCTACCAGACGTCTACTCTAATTGTGGCGTCGCATTTTTTGAATCCAATCAATTTGCAGAGGCAGTGGCGTGCTTAGATCAGGCATTAGCCAAAGACCCAGAACGTGATGGGGCACATGGCTTGCGCTTACATTGCAAGATGCTGCTGTGCGATTGGCAGGACTATGCAGCGCAAGTGGATGCGATCAATACACGTATTCAAGCAAAAAAATATCCAGGGCCGATGTTTCCGTTCATCTCGGTGAGCGATGATCTACAGAGCCAGTACCTATTAGCGCAGCGGCATGCGCTCACCACGCATCCAGAAATCGCCGCCCTCGGCCCGATTAAACCCTGGCCTCGTCATTCGCGGATACGCGTGGCGTATTTATCCTCTGACTTTCAAGAGTCGCCCGCTGGTTACAACATGGTGGGGTTTTTTGAAGCCCACGATCGCACGCGCTTTGAAACCTACGCCGT
>CANIIA010000146.1 GCA_947467435.1 Betaproteobacteria bacterium | reverse complement strand
GCAGCGCAATGGGCGTGTCACCAGACAAGGCATGCACCACCAACTGCCGTTTGGGTCGATAGGCAAGTTCAACACGCAACACCTGCGCCTCAATCAACACCGGCACACCTAACGGCGCTGCGTCGATGGGGGTGAGCGTGGTTTCATCTTCGTAACGCAAGGGCAAATGCAGCACTAAATCCATGCGTCGATGCACACCGATTTTGGCCAAACGCGGCGCCAGCGCGGCCGAAAAATCTCCGGCAACGCGCTTCGGTTTTGTGCTGACAGCCTGCACGAGACGCGGCATCAAACTTACTGCCGCACGCCCTCGATCTGAATCACCACCCGAATATCATCGGCAATGATGCGGTTCGCCACACCGTACGATACGTCCCACAAACTGCGTCGCAGGGTGGCTTCAAAATCCCCCCCACATACTTCGCGCTGCAAGCGCGGATGGGTATAGCAACCAAACCCAATTGCCTTGAGTGTGACTGGATGGGTTTTACCGCGCATGGTTAGCTGCCCAATGATTTCGTTGGGGCGATCACCATCAAAACGTACTTCATTGGCGACAAATTTTGCGGTGGGATGATTAGCAACATCAAAAAAATCGGCGCTCTTTAAATGCGTATTAAATGGTGCGACACCCGTGTTGATGGCATTCATATCGATGGTCATCTCAACGCGACCAGTTTTAGCTGCTCGATCCAGCGTAACCTCGCCCTCCACTTTGTCCCAGCGGCCGCGACTGGTTGATACGCCAAAATGTTTGGTTTCCCACATGACAAAGGTATGCATCGGGTCGGCTTTGTAGGTTGCGGGTTGTGCAAGGGCAACGCTGCACACCGCGCTCAAAAGAATAAAAATGGCAGACTGAAACATGGACATTCTCCTCATCAGATAACGAACAAAAGACCCAACGGGTATAAAAGGATCACTGCCTTTTCACGTTGGGAAAAATTTCTATAAACGCGCGACGCCCGTCAGCACCAAACGCAAGCGCACCTGCACGTCATTAGCCACAACACTCACGTCACTCCAATCGCCCTCACCAATTCGAAAATCAAGGCGTTTGATCACGAAGCTCCCCACCGCCACGGTCTCGCCAGCCTGTTGCGTTAAGGTCACGGGCACCACCACTGGACGCGACACACCTTTGATACTTAAATTGCCCAAAACCTCGAAGCGACCAGCACCCAAGGCTTTCACACTGGTCGATTGAAATTGCGCTTTGGGAAACTTCGCTGTATCAAACCAGCTGCCTTGTTTGAGTTCGCGCGCAGTTTCTGCATCACCAATCGCCACACTGTTTAAATCCACGTCAAAAGCGATGCGCGCCGCTTGCGGTTGACGCGGATCAAAATTCACTTGTGCATCAAATCGCGCAAATCGTCCCTCCACCGGGACATTCATCTGTCGGCTGGTAAACGCAATGTCGCTGCGCGCAGGCTGTAGTTTTTGTTGCGCAGGTGCTCCCAATGGGACAAGCAAGATCACTGTCAAGATCCCGGTCAGCCAGTATTGCGACGGTTGCATTGCATCCCCTTGTTGGTTAACACCGCCTTGGTCCGGAAGGCGTGGTTGACGCCGCAGACTTGGCGTACGTCAAAAAAATCTAGGCGCGCCCCGCGCCGAAAATCCTCTGGTGGATGATTTTAGCCTCCGCTGCACTGTGATCCCAATTTTTCTGTTCCGGTGTCACAATCTCGAGCAAACGCTTTATCCGCATCCCTGCCCACCCACTGGCCCCTCACGGGGGACTGCAATGACCACTCACCACCGATTGCATTTGTCTACCAAACCCGCGCCTCGGACGGGTTTCCGCAAACCCCAGGCGCTGGCTTGGTGTTTATCCACTCTGCTGTTACTGACCCACGGAGTTGCGATGGCGATCGAAGAACCCGCGTTTGATCGAATCGAACAATCAGAGCCCTTCGAAGTGCGGCAATACCGCAGCATGATTGTGGCTGAAACATTCGTCGATGCAGAGCTCGATCAAGCGTCGAACATTGGCTTTCGGCGAATTGCTGATTACATTTTTGGCAATAATCGCTCGCGCAGTGGCAGTACCGAGAATGAAAAGATCGCAATGACGGCACCCGTGACCGCAGCGCCTGCAGAAAAAATTGCCATGACCGCGCCGGTCACGATAGAGCCGCAACAAGCAGATGCCAGCATCAACGCCAAACGTTGGCGGATTCATTTTGTGATGCCCGCGCAATACCAACTCAGCACGCTGCCGCAACCCGTAAACAACGATGTGCATTTACGCGAGATTCCGGCCAAACGCTACGCCGTTTTAGTTTTTTCTGGATTTGCGGGTCAACAAAAAGTCCAAGAAAAAACGGAAGAATTACAGGCATGGATGCGCTCGAAAAAACTTCAAGCAATCGGGGCACCACAACTCGCACGCTACAACCCACCGTGGACGCTGCCGTTTTTTCGTCGGAACGAAATCCTGATCGAAATCAGTCATCCTTAAACCGAGCACCCCCTGTGCTTGACATGCTTTCCACTGCGCTGCCTTTACTTGCCTTCTTTGTTTTTTTATTACTCACGCTGGTCTTACGGCAACGCGTGATCCGTGGGCCCTGGCTGTTTTTATTGCGTAGTTTTTTTCCGAATTGGCGCTTTTATCATCGCGTTGGTGCATTGCCGGTGTTGTATATACGCTTTGCCGATCAAAACCAGGTTTGGTCGGCGTGGTATGGCAGTGTGCCGCGCGCGCAGCGTCGTGCGATACATTTTGTGCATAACCCAAACAACAACCTTGCCCTCGCCAATCAAAATTTAGTCGAACATCTATTTGCCGACTTACAAGAATGTGACGACGCGCAGGCGTTACGTCAGTACGTGAGCTATCGATTAGTCACCGCGCTGGCGAAAGACCGCGCACTGCAAGCGCACGCGGCGCTTGGTCGCCTTGTTGGGCCGCCGCTTCAATTTCAATTTGAATTGCGCGTAATTCCGCCCTACGGCATCGCAAGTCCGGACACCACCGTGCTCACCTCACCCGTGTTACCGGCCTAAATGGACAGTGGCTTAACACTTGCGGTGCGCGCGCTAGAGTGTCTGTGTGCTTGGAGTCTAGGCATTCAAACCTTGGAGTTTTTGCGGCTGCTGCCGCACCAACAACCTGGCGGTGTCTGGTGTTGGGCGATTCAACGCGATGATTTAGCGCACAGCACAACTTGGGTACAACGCTGTTTTGAATTTTTATATAGTCAGCGTATTCACCGGTTACATTTGCAATTACGTTTGCTGATGGCCATCAGCCTCGTTGTCTTTGGCGCAACCATTTGGAATAGTAGTTTTTTGCTACTGAGCACCTTATTGGTTTTGATTCGCTGGCGTGGCGCGTTTAATGGCGGCAGTGATTTCATGACACTGGTGGTGTTGGGCGGCGTTTTTCTTGCGCAAGTGATCGCCCCTTGGTTAGGGAGCTCTCTTGCTTGGAAAGCTGGGCTTTGGTACATCACCATTCACGCGTTGTCGTCGTATTTTTTATCAGGTGCCGTCAAGTTGTTGTACGCCGGCTGGCGTGATGGTCGCGCCTTGCCTGTGCTGCTCAGCGGTGGTTTGTATGGGCCACTAGCAAGCGACAGTCTGCTCCGCCATCGTGTGGTCGCCATCGCGTGCTCGTGGAGTTTTATTCTTTGGGAATGCGCGTTTCCTTTGGCCTTGCTGGATCCGCGTGTCACCGCCCTCTGGTGTGTGGTGGGAGCAGGATTTCACGGGATGGTGTTTTGGTATTTTGGCTTGAACCGTTTTTTCTGGGCGTGGCTATGTACCTATCCCGCGCTGATTTATTGCGCGACGCAGCTCCCACGCGTCATACAAAGTCAGTCCTAGTACAGCGATCTGTATTGATTGATGCGTACTTATTGCCGAGATTTAATCGGTGGAATACGCAACATCCACAGTAATACAGCG
>CANIIA010000145.1 GCA_947467435.1 Betaproteobacteria bacterium | reverse complement strand
TTTAGAGGAAATCATGCCGATTCTCGAGCAGGCTAAAGAGAAGACGTCGGGAAGTCAGGACAGCAGCAGGTATCTGCAAAATTCTCGCGGCGTGAGGTTAGGGCGGGATACGGTATTTTTTCGGCTCAGTTTTAAGAAAAGCGACAAGTTCAGTTACAACGTCTACACCACGCGTAATTTTGTCGCTGAAACCTCAAGCAACACCGGCGACCGTTCCAGTGCTTGGGGAATTGGCAGCGAGTACAAATTCAATGACAGTTTAAAAATTAAAACCGACCTACGCGTGTTTTACGGTGACAGTAATACCCAATTCGGTCGCTGGGTCCGCAATGACCACTTTGAGGTGGGCCTGTCCTACAGTTTTTGAGCTTGTCTTGGTTGATTCGCGGTTTGATGACGATGCTTGTTTGTTTAACTAGGTTGGTTACCTGGCGTGGTTACGTGGTGTGGTTATGTGGTGTGGTTATGTGTGTGGATTGAGTTGCTTTCTTTTGTCTTTTTGAGTCCTTAAGCCAAGCTTTATTTATTTACATAATATACATTGTGTCTATCAATAAGGGCGCGGCTTGGTAATAAAAAGGGTCAAATTAACAAGATAAACGAATGTTTTAAAACTAATTTAATTGACTTTTAGGCGGCACAGGAATTTGTGCGACAGGTATGCCCTCATCAACCAAATCTTGGGCTTCTTGTTGCGTGGCAATTCCACGAATCGGTCTTGCCGGTGCCTGGTCATAAAAGATACGGCGCGCTTCATCTGGGAACTTCTGACCAACATCTTCAGAGCGCGTCAGCATTTCATCGACCATCCGGGCATGCAGAATCTGCGCAATCGCCAAAGGATCCTTACCTTCAAATTCAGGCGGTAAATGGCCGGCATCGGCCGGCGCTGGTACCGGAGCAGTCGAATGGCTTGCTCCTGTATTAATACGGGTCGCGGATGGCATCCGCTCAATGGACGTATCGCTGCAGTTAGGACAGCCTAAAATGCGTGCGTCTTTCTGCCGGACAAAATCATCCGCAGAAGAAAACCACCCCTCAAATCGATGGCCTTGGGCGCAGCGAAGGTCGTAAACAATCATGGACTTATTTTAACCAGCGACCAAGGTAAGTGCGTTGATTTATTCAGGCTGCCGTAACGCAATGCCACGCTGGGTAAAAGCTCGACGAAGGGCGGATGCAAATTGAACCGCACCAGGCTGATCCCCGTGCAAACAAATCGTACCAGGTGCAACGGGTACGCGTTTACCGGATTGACTGATCACAACGCCCTCCTCAACCATACGCAGCGCTTGCGCAACAGCATCAGCTTCAATTTCGATCATTGCGCCAGGTAACTTGCGCGGTGTGAGGGTGCCGTCATCTTGGTAACTGCGATCCGCAAACACTTCGCCGTAGGTGCTGACCCCCAGCCGTTGTCCGGCAAGCATCATCTTCGAGTTAGATAGTGCGTACAGCTTCACGTCGCCTAAGTCGCGAACAGCGCGCGCCATTGCATCGGAAAGGGCCTCATCCATCGCGGCAACGTTGTACAACATGCCATGACATTTCACGTGCTGTAAACGCCCGCCAGCGGCTTGTGCAAATGCCGCCACAGCGCCACATTGATAAACAATCATGTCGTACATTTCTTGTGGTGTCACTTGCATGGCGCGACGACCAAAGCCTTGTAAATCCGGAAATCCAGGGTGCGCGCCGATCGACACGCCATGATCTAACGCCAGTTGCACGGTCGTACGAATGGTCGCAGGATCCCCCGCGTGATAACCGCACGCAATGTTGGTGGAAGTAATCAAGGGCATCAGCGCGGCATCATTGCCCATTTTCCATGCGCCAAAGCTTTCACCCATATCGCAATTAAGATCAATTTGTTTCAATCAAAACTCCCAAGCGATTGATTGGCAAACAGACGCCACCAGATGGTCCATGGCGCGTCTTGCTTGAACTGCAGCGTTCAAGTCACATTGTACAAAACGAAACGTAGCCCCCGGAGCGAGTTGTGCAAGCTCAGGAATATCCACGCTCGCCACTTCGCCAAACTTTGGATATCCCCCCGTGGTTTGATGGTCGGCCATAAGCACAATCGGCGCACCCGAGTTCGGCACTTGGATCGTACCAAGGCAGGTCGGCTCTGAAATAATTTCAGTCCGTTTTGTTCGTTGCAGTTCCGGCCCAAGCAAACGGTAACCCATACGATTCGATTCAGATGAAATTTTCCAGGTGGATTCAAAAAAACGTGCTTGTGAGGCCGCATCAAACTGATCAAAGTTTCTACCAGCGATTGCACGGATCCCCGCGTGTTGTGCACCAGACAAGGTCAGGCTCGGCGCAGACCAGGCCACGCTACGCAACGCACCGCTTGACTTGACGCCCCGACGCGATAAACGTGAAAGACGTGCTTGAGAAAGATCGGATACAGCGGCGTGCAACGAAATGCGATCGTTCTTACGCAGCGCCCTACCCTCAAATCCACCAAATCCCGCTGGCATGTACGTACTGCGACTCGACATCACCAACGGTGTTTGAAACCCACCCGCCACAGCCAGATACGTTCGAGCACCACGCACAGCAGCGCCAAGTTTGAGTTTACTGCCCGCTGGCAACCAAACAGGCCGATTCATGGGCAGCGCTTTCGATTCGCACCGTGCATCAAACTGCGCACCGTAACACGCGATAAGTACCTCTTGTTCAAAGAGCAAATCTGGTCCAAGAACCGTGCATTCCAGAGTAGCGCAATCCGCATCGTTACCAACCAAGGCATTGGCGATTCGATGCGACACCGTGTCCATCGCACCACATGGGACGATACCCAAATGTTGTAGTCCGTGACGTCCTAAATCTTGTATCGACGTCAACAACCCACTACGCAAGACAAGCGCAGTCATCGGTTTGGCGTCTGCAATGATTGTTCGTATTCAGCGCGTGAGATCGCAACAAATTGCACCCGATCTCCCGGCGAAAACACGGTCGGCGGATTGTTGTCTGGATTAAAAAAACGCATTGGGGATCGACCCAAAATACTCCAACCGCCAGAAATCGTCCATGGATAAACCACCGATTGGGTGTTAGCAATCGCCACTGAACCCGCTTGCACAATCGGTCTCGGTGTTGTTAAACGTGGGACAGATAAACGCGCGTCTAATCCACCAATGTACGGATGGCCAGGAGAAAAACCAACCATTAAAACCCGATGCGCAGATGCGCAATGACGTGTAATGACCTCTGCGATAGATAACTTGCATTGTTCTGCAACGGCTTCCAAATCCAAACCAAAGGAAGGGTCGTAACACACCGGTACGGTAATGGTTCGAGCAAGTTTGTCGAGATTCGGTAATCGACGTGCTAAACATTCGGTCATCAATGTAGACAGCGCAGTCGCTGGCTCGATGTCTTGCGGCACCATCGACAAATCGTAGTGGATAGCCAGTCCAGTCAATGCCGGAACGATATCGCGCACCCAAGCAGGTTGACGTTGCCTTAACGCAAACGCCACTTGCTGAATCTGCGCGTTCACCGCTAGGTCAATGCCGTGCGAGAACTGGAATAGGATCGCTGCATCGCCTAATGGGATACACAGCGGAAATTGCGAACTCATGGAAACACAGTGATCATGCGTTCGATTTCTTCAGAAGAACAACTACTGACTCGTTGTTGGTGCCCAGGGCCGGACTCGAACCGGCACGGCTTTTCAGCCTGGGGATTTTAAGTCCCCTGTGTCTACCAGTTTCACCACCCGGGCAAATCGGGTTGTCTCCCCTGTGCAACTCAGTTCCAGCGCACGCATTTCAAGCAGTACTGGAGGCGGGGGTCGGAATCGAACCGGCGTCCACGGCTTTGCAGGCCGCTGCATAACCACTCTGCCACCCCGCCGGGGAAAACCGCCAATGGCGGAGATTAAAAAGGGAGGACTCTGGCGGGTCCTCCCTACAAAAATTTGGAGCGGGAAACGAGGCTCGAACTCGCGACCTCAACCTTGGCAAGGTTGCGCTCTACCAACTGAGCTATTCCCGCACAACTCAAGCGCATATTTTACGTGCCGTGAGCGGC
>CANIIA010000144.1 GCA_947467435.1 Betaproteobacteria bacterium | reverse complement strand
GCTTGGTTAGCTCGCGCAACGTGTATGGGCGAGCCTGGAAATTTAGTGGCGGTGACCGGCGCGAAAGGCCCACGTATTTTGGGCAGTATCACCCCGGCCTAGGAACTAAACTAAGAAATCAATCTAAGAAACTAAAAACGCGCTGGGGATTAAACCGAAAACGATGAGCCGCAACCACAGGTCGTGGTCGCGTTTGGATTCGTGATCACGAACTGCGAACCCTCAAGATTTTCTTGGTAATCAATTTCTGCGCCGATTAAGTACTGATAGCTCATCGGGTCGATCAATAAGCTGACGCCGTTTTTTTCCATCACGGTGTCGTCTTCGTTTTGCACTTCATCGAAGGTAAACCCGTATTGAAAACCAGAACAACCGCCGCCAGAAACAAACACGCGCAGTTTTAGGCCAGGGTTGCCTTCTTCTTCGATCAGTGACAGTACTTTATTTGCCGCGTTATCAGTGAAGATTAACGGCGCCGGCATTTCGGTCATGGCATTCATAGAAAACTCCTCAACAGTTGCGCGGATTATCTAGCGCCGCTTTCCACGTGGTCAACGCGGGTTTGGGGTGCCACCGGCGGCAAGCTTCAATTCGACAGGACGTACCTCGCTGGCCAGCGCCACATGGACCAAGCGACCTTCAACCACTGCGCCCAGCTGCATCTCCATGCTTTTGTAGTGCACATCACCGCGAATACGCGCGTTGGATTGCAACTCAATCGTTTCAGAAGCATGCACCGGACCGTTGATTGCGCCGTTCACGACCAAGTGCGAGGCCTTCACTTCGCCATCAATGCGCGCGTGCTCGGATAACACCAACACCGCCGCTTGATCAGGCTCGGCGCTGACATTTCCATTGATCACTCCATCCAAGCGAATACCGCCGCTGAAGGTCACATTGCCATCAATGCGCGTGGTTGCGCCAATCAGGCTATCGATACGATTTTGCGGTTTACTGGATTTATTGAACATCAACTTCTCCTGTCAGGATCCCGGACGAATCGCTTGTGTGGCCTTGGGCTGGGTCGCCGCCCCTTCATACACTCGAACCTGGACATTACTCACGCGCGCTTCGGGGCTGAGTTTGAGGACCCCTTCGACCCGCTGGAATTGGCGCAGCACAAACCGAAAACGCGATGCGTCTTGCTCGGATTTTTCCGGAAAAGTAATGATATCACTGCGGCCATCCCGCTGTACGGTCACCAAAAACTCGAGCCGACAGGGGGTTTCGGTGCGTTCCCGGCGGGTGCCATTGATCAGGACCAGTCGGTAGCGGAACTCCCCCGGCACGGCATCGGGTTCAAACTTGAAACGCTGAATCGTCAAACCCTGCGCACCACGTGGCTCGGCGGCCAACATGTTTTCAAAGATCGCCAAATCTTCGCGTAGTCGGGCGTTTTCTTGTTCTAAGGTACGAATTTGCTGGGCCAACGTGGCTTGGGTACTTCGTTCAATCGAAATTTTGGATTCAGATGCGTTTGCGATCGCACGTAAACGCTCGAGTTCGGCATGCGATTCGGCCTTATCGCGGCGTAAATCGGCCACCTCGGCTTGCACTTCGCTACGATCAAAACCCGCAAAACGTCGGCCTGCATCGTAAATCCATGCTGCCAACGCAGCCGATACCGACAACACAAACACAATCATCAATAAGCGCAAGTACCACGGCACATGGGTGCGGATCGCAACCCGCGGCGCGGCAATGCCAAAGCGTTGCCGGAGTTTGCGCCAACCGATCGGCTTCACGGCACAACCGCAACCAGATCGAGTCCGGCAGTTTCTTCAAAGCCGAACATCAGGTTCATGTTTTGAACTGCTTGGCCTGCAGCACCTTTCGTCAAATTGTCGATCACCGACAACACCACCAACGTATCACCATGATGTGGACGATGTAGTCCAATACGACACGTATTGGCACCACGCACCGAACGCGTATCAGGCAGACTTCCCATGGGCATGACATCAACAAACGGCTCGTGGGTGTAGGCCGTATCGTAGAGGGCTTGAAAATCCGTTTCTTTGGTGATGCGTGCATACAAGGTGGCCATCATGCCGCGCACCATCGGCGTTAAGTGCGGCACAAAGGTCAACCCAATTGACTGGCCCGTAGCGTGCGACAGATGGTGCTTAATTTCAGGTAAATGCCGGTGACCCGCAATGTTGTATGCGGCAAAATTTTCTGACGCCTCGGCATACAGCGTATTGATTTCGGCTTTACGACCGGCACCACTCACCCCTGATTTTGCGTCTGCAATAAGGTGTTCAGTGTCGACAACGCCCGCACGGACCAGCGGCCACAGCCCCAGTTGTACCGCCGTGGGGTAGCACCCCGGATTCGCCACGATACGTGCGCTGCGAATTTTTTCACGATGGATTTCGCACAAACCGTATACCGCTTGGGCAACGAGCTCTGGGCACGCATGCTGTGCTTTGTACCATTGCTCCCATTCAGCGATATTGGGCAAACGAAAATCCGCCGACAAATCAATCATGCGAACGCCCGCAGCATAAAGCGCCCGCGCTTCTTGCATGGCGACCGTGTTCGGTGTGGCGAAGAACACCACGTCGCATTGCGAGAGTGCAGCTTTTTCAGGCGTGGAAAAAGCGAGGTCCACATGCTGACGCAAACTCGGAAACATCTGCGCCACCGGCATCCCCGCTTCTTTTCGCGACGTGATGGCCTGCAATTGCACATTGGGATGGCGCGCTAACAGGCGTAGCAATTCCACGCCGGTGTAACCGGTGCCACCGACAATACCCACTTTGATCATGTCGCCCCCTGAAATGAAAAAGCCGCCCGCAGGCGGCTCTTTGATGGGACCGGAGCCCGCTGCGCTTTGGTTTAGCGCTTCGAGAACTGCTTACGGCGCCGTGCTTTGTGTAGACCCACTTTCTTACGTTCCACTTCACGGGCATCGCGCGTCACGAGACCTGCGGCCGAAAGTGCTGGCTTGAGCGCGGCATCATACTCGATCAGTGCACGCGTGATGCCATGACGAACCGCACCAGCTTGACCTGACTCACCGCCACCAAAAACATTCACCATCACATCGAAGCTCGCGACGTTATTGGTCAGTTCTAACGGCTGGCGCACAACCATACGACCTGTTTCGCGAGCAAAGAACGTGTCGAGCGACTTGCCGTTCACGACGATCTGGCCTTTACCCGATTTCAGAAAAACCCGAGCCACGGCACTCTTGCGCCGACCCGTTCCATAAAAATAATCACCGACCATGAGACTAGACCTCCAGAACCTTAGGTTGCTGCGCGCTGTGTGGGTGCGTCTGCTCCGGATACACCTTGAGCTTTTTCAGCATGGCGTAACCGAGCGGCCCCTTAGGCAACATGCCCTTGACCGCTTTTTCAAGCGCGCGGCCGGGAAAACGTTCTTGCATCTTGGCAAAGTTAGTTTCGTAGATGCCACCAGGGTAGCCGGTGTGACGAAAGTATTTTTTGTCCTGGCTTTTATTGCCAGTGACACGTAGCTTGGCGGCGTTAACAACAACGATGAAGTCGCCGGTATCAACGTGCGGGGTGTACTCAGGTTTGTGCTTGCCACGCAGACGCAAAGCGATTTGTGAAGCCAAACGTCCGAGCACAAGGCCCTGCGCGTCGATCACAAACCAGTCTTGCTTGATGTCTTGCGGCTTCGCCGAATAGGTTTTCATGGCGCAGTCAAGTATCAGAAAAGACCGCGATTTTAGGCGCATCTAGTCAATCATGTCAAACCCATTGGTGCCGTCTCCATCTACCCTTGGATTAGGCACCTAGATCCGGATAGTGGTCTTTGGGGTTGGGAACCGGCCGGCCGGCGGGGCGCCTGGTCAAAAAAAAGCGCGGCTCGTTTCGGAGCCGCGCTGAATCCACCAAAGGAGGAGGGTGGAGGAGACACGGTGCCAAGGCCACGCTTCACTTCGCGCAATTGACTCGTACAGCTCTAATTAACAAAGCAACAAGACAACGAGACAACGAGACAACGAGACAACAAGACAACAAAGCGTGACTTCAGCCTGTCCTCAGTATTTCACGTCGCTTTGTGCATTGCAAAATCGAATTCTTAATTTTAATATAAATAAATTCTATGCGTGAAAAAGTGGAAT
>CANIIA010000143.1 GCA_947467435.1 Betaproteobacteria bacterium | reverse complement strand
CGACAAGGTTTTCTTTACGCGAACGATCTCCCTTGTACATGCCGCCTAACTGACCAATGGTGACGTGACTTTCATCGATAAACATCAGCGCATCGTGAGGTAAATAATCAATTAACGTAGGGGGTGGTTCGCCTGCTTTTCTTCCGGACAAATGCCGCGAATAATTTTCAATCCCCTTACAGAAACCCAGCTCATTGAGCATTTCTAAATCAAAGCGGGTCCGCTGTTCGATGCGTTGCGCTTCAACCAAACGGTGAGCGTCATGAAAGAAGCGCGAGCGCTCACGCAGCTCAAGTTTGATGGCTTCGATCGCGCGCAGCGTTGTCTCACGCGGCGTCACGTAGTGACTCGAGGGATACACCGTAAACCGAGACAATGGATGTAGCACGCGGCCGGTTAAGGGATCAAATAAATGCAGACTTTCGATCTCATCATCAAACAGCGAAATGCGAACCGCGTGCTCAGCATGCTCGGCAGGAAAAACATCAATCACATCGCCACGAACGCGAAACGTGCCACGTTTAAATTCGATTTCGTTACGGTCATACTGCATCGTCACCAAGCGCTGGATCACATCACGCTGGGATGATTTCTCACCGCGTCTGAGATGCAAAATCATATTGTGGTAATCCGACGGATCACCGATACCGTAAATTGCTGACACAGTGGCAACAATCACGCAGTCGCGTCGTTCTAACAGGGATTTGGTCGCCGACAAGCGCATTTGTTCAATGTGCTCATTAATCGATGAATCTTTTTCAATAAACAGATCGCGCGATGGCACGTAAGCTTCTGGTTGATAGTAGTCGTAGTACGACACAAAATACTCAACCGCATTTTCTGGAAAAAACTCGCGCATTTCAGAATACAACTGCGCCGCCAGCGTTTTATTCGGCGCGAGTACCATCGCCGGACGCCCCATGCGCGCAATCACATTGGCCATGGTGTAGGTCTTACCGGAGCCTGTCACGCCTAATAAGGTTTGAAAGGCCAATCCATCTTGCACACCTTCGGTGAGCTTCGCGATGGCCTGTGGTTGATCACCCGCCGGCGCAAACGGTTGATGCAACCGATACGGGCTATCGGGCCAAGTCACAAACTGCTGCGATCCGGAGGGCACAGACGGTGTGGCGATGATTGGCGGCGAGGCTTGAGCCATAAGGGTGCAGACAAAAGGAAGATTTTCCCATGTGGTGATACAACCTGACCAGCACTGCGCGAGGCGCGCTAAAATAGCGCTTCTTTTCAACGGTCTTCAACGTTTTCGAGCCCAATTTATGAGCGCATCCCTCCTTGCCAAGGTTGAAATGGCACCCCGCGATCCCATCCTCGGACTCACGGAACAGTTCAACGCCGACAAACACCCTAAAAAAGTCAATCTCGGTGTCGGCGTCTATACCGATGCCAATGGCAAGGTGCCCCTGCTCGATTGCGTGAAAGAGGCAGAACGCCTGCTGTTAGAACAATCTGCACCAAGAAATTACTTACCCATTGATGGGTTGGCCACCTACGACCAAGCGGTACAGCAGCTCGTGTTTGGTGCGGACAGCGCAGTTGTGCAAGAAAAACGTGTGATCACCGTACAAAGTTTAGGCGGCACAGGTGGCTTAAAAGTTGGCGCCGATTTCTTACGTAAACTCGCCCCCAATGCCGAGGTGTGGATCAGTGATCCGAGCTGGGAAAATCACCGCGCGCTGTTTGAGAACGCCGGGTTTAAAGTGAATGCGTACCCGTATTACGATGCCAGCACACACGGGGTGAATTTTGACGGCATGCTCGCATCGCTGAAGTCAATGCCTGCGGGCTCGATTGTGTTGTTGCACGCATGCTGCCATAACCCAACAGGCGTCGATCTTTCAACAACGCAATGGCAAAGCGTGCTCCAGGTCGTCAAAGCAGGCAATCTCACGCCGTTTCTTGATATTGCTTATCAAGGTTTTGGCGCAGGGTTGGATGCTGATGGCGCTGCAGTGCGGTTGTTTGCTAATGCCAGCATTCCTGTCTTTGTTGCAAACTCGTTTTCTAAATCGTTTTCACTTTACGGTGAACGTATTGGCGCTTTGAGTATTGTCTCAGCCAATGCCGATGAAGCGGCACGCGTACTTTCGCAAGTAAAACGGATCGTGCGCACCAACTATTCCAGCCCAGCGACGCACGGCGGAAAAATTGTGGCCACTGTACTCACCACCCCTGCGCTACGCAGCCAATGGGAAAAAGAACTAGGGCAAATGCGCGAACGTATTCAGCGCATGCGTCATCTGCTCGTAGAAAAAATTCACGCTCGCGTGGCTAACGTCGATTTTGGTTTTGTCATTCAGCAAAATGGTATGTTTTCTTACTCTGGGCTCACGAAAGCACAAGTGCTGCGCTTACGCGATGAACTGGGTGTCTATGCCATTGATAGCGGCCGTATCTGTGTGGCGGCGCTGAACGAGCACAATATCGATCACGTCGCCGACTCGATCGCCAAGGTGCTTGACTAAGCCGAGCGTGCACGTTGCTGTCAGCGGCAAAAATCAGTAGAATCACGCACTTCCGATTCCCCGATAGCTCAGTCGGTAGAGCGACGGACTGTTAATCCGCAGGTCCCTGGTTCGAGCCCAGGTCGGGGAGCCAAAATATAAAAAGCCCGCAATCAACAGGTTGCGGGCTTTTTTGTTTTTAGTGCTTGACCCATTTTAGCGCACGATCCATCAATGTGCGTTCCGCCAAACACATGACAACAGTTCATTCGCGGTTCATCGCGCCACTGTCACCCCTTCAACGCATAGCCGTACGCTAAATTAGTCCGATCACCGCCAAGCGCGTCATAGGTCCGTTTGCACTGAGCAACACGATCAACCGCCAGTGCTTGTCTTTGTGCAGGCGTAAAGCCATAAATACGCGCGTTGTTTTCACCTAAGATCGCGCGCTTCACTGCGCTATCAGCGCCACCCATCGGAGCAAAGCCGTATTTCGTGAGAATGTCTTCAGGAATTTCCATGCGACGTAAGGCTTCGATTTGCCATTGCGGCGCGCCGGTCCATAACGCATCCGTTCCCCACACCACGCGGTCCGCGCCCAACCCTTTGATCAAGGTGCCCAACATAAATGCCGCCACACGCGGCTCGGCCAAATTACTGTGCGCAAAAATTTGCCCTAAATCTGCGTAAACATTATTGACGCCGAACGTGGCAGGAATATCAGCTAAATCGCTGACCCAATCCACGCGGCCCGAGCGTTGCAGTTGATTCCATGCCGATGCCGCACTCGCACCAGGTCCCCCCGCCCATCGATACGCCGCGTGATAAATCACAAAGTTTAGCTGTGGCCAATCTTTGGCTGCCTGACCAACATCACCCACATTGCTAAAGCCGAGCAAATGCGGGTAGTCGCGTTCAATCGAAGGAGGAAACAGACCTTTATGAATGCACACGTTTTTGAGGCCAGGCCGCTCTGGATATTTCGCTATGGCTTTGGTGAGTTTTTCGTAAAACGGATACATCAGCTTTTCATCATCAAGCCGAAACGGAAACTTAGATAAGTGCTTGTTGGTGTTGTCACCAATCGTGTAACCCTTCCAAGAATCAGGTTTAAGGCGCTCATTTTGCTCATCAAACTGATCTAACCACCCGGCCCATCCTGGCGTGAAAATGGCATGCGAAAACATGCGTCGCGTACCAGATTCACGATTGATTCGTTCGCGTGCATCAAACTTCATGTCGTTGGTAAGAAACGAATACATCGGATCCACTGAATACGATCCACTAATGCACGCCACTTTGGTGTCGCTATCCAAAAATATTTCTTTTAGATAATTGGCAAACTTAAGATCTTCGAGCGTTTGGGGTTTGCCCACCAGGGCTGGGTTCCAACCCGCCTTGCCCACCGCCTCGCGACTACGGGCAAAACCTTCAAGGGTGGTGTCGTCACGCAAGAAATGCGTGTGCATATCCATGATGAACTGCCCAGATAAAGACGCGGCACGTTCGTTGGCCATCTCGGGCGTTGCGGCCTCGGCACGCGACACGCCAAACACAGGGCCATAGGTATCATTCATCGCCAAAAACGCAGCAGCCATCCCCGACGCGGATTTAAAAAACTTGCGACGCGTGAGGCCCTGCTTTTTTGCAAGTTCGGCACCCAATGCTTTGACGCGTGCCTCATATTCTTTTTG
>CANIIA010000142.1 GCA_947467435.1 Betaproteobacteria bacterium | reverse complement strand
TAGAAGCGCTTCCACCTCGGCGGTGATTTTCTGCGCCGTTGTTTCAGTCGAGAATCGAAGATTGAAATCGACTTCTAGCGTGCCAGGAACAACATTGGTCGCGCCCGTTCCGGCATGTACGTTTGAGATTTGAAACGACGTTGGCGGAAAAAATTCATTGCCTTGATCCCAGCGCATTGCCACCAACTCAGCCAGTGCAGGGGCGGCAAGGTGAATTGGGTTTTTGACTAATTCTGGGTAAGCAACGTGACCCTGTACACCGTGAATTTTTAGTTTTGCGGACAGCGATCCCCGCCGACCATTTTTGATCATGTCGCCTAATTGATTGACCGAAGAGGGCTCGCCAACGATGCAGTAATCAATCTTTGTGCCGCGCGACTCCAGCAGATCGACCACTTTGACTGTGCCGTTGATCGAGGGACCTTCTTCATCTGAGGTGATCAAAAAGGCAATCGAGCCTTGATGATTTGGAAAGTCGTGCACGAATTGTTCGGTAGCAATGACAAACGCAGCAATCGATGACTTCATGTCAGCTGCGCCACGCCCGTACAACTTGCCTTCACGAATACTTGGCACGAACGGATCGGAATGCCATGCATTGAGTGGTCCGGTTGGAACCACATCCGTGTGTCCTGCAAAACACACTAGGGGGCCGCCTTGATTGCGTATGGCCCAAAGATTATCGACGTCACCAAAGCGTAAATGCTCGCATTGAAACCCGATCGCGCTTAAACGTTGCGCCAATAAGGCTTGGCAGCCGCCATCGGCAGGCGTCACTGAAGAGCGTGCAATCAGGTCTTGTGTGAGTGCTAGTGCATTCATCATGGCGTGGGTAGTGTTTAGTCGCCGCGAAGCAGTTCGTTGAGACTGGTTTTAGCGCGCGTCTTGGCATCGACACGTTTGACAATCACCGCGCAATACAAGCCGTATTTTCCGTCTGCTGAGGGGAGCGTGCCAGGCACAACGACCGAACCCGAGGGGACGCGACCGTACAAAATCTCTCCGCTGGCGCGGTCATAGATGCGGGTACTTTGTCCAAGAAATACGCCCATTGAGATGACGCTATTTTCTTCAACGATGACGCCTTCAACCACTTCAGAACGGGCGCCGATAAAGCAGTTGTCTTCAATGATGACGGGGTTAGCTTGAAGTGGCTCAAGAACGCCACCAATACCAACGCCGCCAGAGAGATGCACATTTTTTCCGATCTGCGCGCATGAGCCCACGGTGGCCCAAGTGTCCACCATGGTGCCTTCGTCTACATAAGCGCCAATATTGACGTACGAGGGCATCAGCACAACATTGCGCGCCACGAAGCACCCACGCCGTGCCATCGCGGGTGGTACGACACGAAAACCGCCAGCGGCGAATTTTGCGTCATCGTAATCTGCAAATTTACTGGGGACTTTATCGAAGAACTGTGTTTCGTTGCCCGGCATACGCACATTGTCGGCAAGACGAAACGACAACAAGACTGCCTTTTTAATCCATTGATGGGTGTGCCACTCACCGTTGATTTTTTCGCACACACGAAGCGCGCCGGCATCTAATCCGTGGAGCACTTCGTTCACGGCATGTTTGATTTCAGTGGGCGCTTTTGCCGGGGACAGTTCGGTACGTTGTTCCCACGCTTGATCAATGGTGTGTTGTAGTGTGCTCATGAGATTCCTTACTTTGAAATAAATGTACGCATGCGATGTGCTGCCTCGACGCACTCCTCAAGCGGAGCAACGAGCGCAACACGCACATGATTTTTTCCTGGGTTGATGCCGTTGCATTCGCGTGCCAATAAGCTACCGGGCAGAACCAGCACGTTTTGCTCAGCGAGTAATTGTTGCGTGAACTGCACGTCATCAGTACTGAGTTGGATCCATAAGTAAAATCCCCCCTCAGGTTGCCGGGTCTGCAGGGTGACGGGAAGCAGTGGAAGCATGGCGCGGTATTTCGCTGCATAGGCGGCACGATTTGCAATCACGTGTGCTTCATCAGACCAAGCGGCAATGGAGGCGTGTTGAACCGCAAGACCCATCGCACCGCCATGGTAAGTGCGATACAACAGAAATTTTTTCAAGATCTGCGCATCACCCGCGACAAATCCGGACCGTAGCCCAGGCGCGTTCGAGCGCTTCGATAAACTAGAAAAAACCACCAGACCGCGATAATCGGTGCGCCCTAATAATTGGGCGGCTTGCAGGGCACCAAGTGGCGGATGTGCTTCGTCATAGTAGAGCTCGGAGTAACACTCATCTGAAGCAATCACAAATCCATGGGTGTCTGCCAGCGCAAAGATGTCTTTCCATTGCTCGAGTGACATCACCGCACCGGCTGGGTTGCCAGGCGAGCAAACAAACATTAAGCGCACATGAGGCCAAGTGGCCGCATCGAGTTGCTGAGGTTGGATATGGTAATTCGTTGCGGCTGTTGTGTTTAGAAAAACGGGGCGTGCACCGCCCAACAAAGCGGCCCCCTCATAAATTTGATAAAACGGATTGGGACACACGACCAACGCACTTTGATCGGCTGGATCGAGCACGGTTTGCGCAAATGAAAACAGCGCCTCACGCGACCCATTCACAGGCAAGACTTGTGTGGCAGGGTCGATCGCGTGGAGCTGATAGCGCTTCTTTAGCCAAGTTGCGATGGCTTCGCGTAATGCAGGTAGACCGGCCGTTGCGGGGTAGGCTGCCAGTCCACCTAGATGATCGGTCAACGCTTTTTTAAGGAGTTCGGGCGTGGCGTGTTTGGGTTCACCAATCGATAAGTTGATGGCCGATAACGCAGGATGAGGCGTGATGCCTTGCAGCAGCTGACGTAAGCGCTCAAAGGGATACGGCTGCAGTAGATCAAGACGTGGATTCAATGGCGGGACCTGGGGTGCAGGGTACTAAGCCGCCACCGTCGAACGACCGGAGGCAATCTGATCAAGATGAACCGGCGTGGCGGCGCGCCAGCCGCGTTTTCGATGTTCTGCGACGACGGTCGTGAAGATGCCGCCGCGCACATAAAAACGCGCTTCTAATCTGGCGTAGCGAGGACGTGTGGCGCGCACCAAATCGTCCAAGATGCGGTTCGTAATGGCTTCGTGGAAAGCGCCTTCATTGCGATATGACCACATGTAGGACTTGAGTGCCTTTAATTCGATGCATTTCGCATCGGGCACGTAGTCGAAAAGTAGGGTCGCAAAATCTGGCTGCCCAGTAAGCGGACATAGGCAGCTAAATTCTGGGATTTCCATATGGACGCGAAAATCGCGCTTCGGCGCTGGATTTGCGAACGTGTCAAGCTTTTTTGAGGGTATCGAGGGCATTTCAGGGAGCGCGTTTAGCGCGAAAATTCAAGCGAAATGCTATCATAGCGCGCTGCGTAAAACCTGCCCGACTCGAATACAGTGCTTGTGTTGGGTCTTTCGCAAATTAGGTTCATCTTGTTGTGGTTTTTTCTAGTCATGCATGCCTAACCGCGCCGCGGTACGGTCATTTCTCTACCTTTTCGATGTCGAGTCCCTCTCCGTGCGTCTGACCCAGCTTCGGCTTTCTGGTTTTAAATCTTTCGTTGATCCCACCCCGATCCATGTGCCTGGTCAATTGGTGGGGATCGTTGGCCCCAATGGATGCGGCAAATCAAATGTGATTGACGCGGTGCGTTGGGTCCTGGGCGAATCGCGCGCTTCTGCTTTGCGCGGTGACTCGATGATGGACGTGATCTTTAATGGCTCAGCGAATCGCAAGCCCTTGGCGCGCGCAAGTGTTGAGTTGGTGTTTGATAACGCTCTTGGACGCGCCGCTGGGCAATGGTCGCAGTACGCAGAAATCAGTGTCAAACGGGTGTTGCAACGCAATGGTGAGTCAGCCTATTACATCAACAACACCCACGTGCGTCGCCGTGATATCACCGATATGTTTCTTGGGACCGGCTTGGGTCCGCGTGCTTACGCCATCATTGAACAGGGCATGATTTCGCGCATCATCGAAGCCAAACCCGAAGAATTGCGGGTGTTTCTCGAAGAGGCCGCTGGCGTTTCTAAATATAAAGAACGTCGTCGCGAAACTGAAAACCGTCTCAATGACACGCGCGATAACTTAGCCCGTGTGGTAGACATTCGCACTGAGTTGATTGCACAAATCGAGCGTCTCGAAAAGCAGGCAGAAGTTGCGGGTCGTTATACCGAGCTGCAATCCGAGCTACAACTGAAACAACACGTGTTGTGGTACCTGCGTCGTCGCGATGC
>CANIIA010000141.1 GCA_947467435.1 Betaproteobacteria bacterium | reverse complement strand
ATTTAGGACATCGATTTCAACGCTTAATGGAGCGTTTGTCATTTGCGCGACATGCGCTTACCCCATTAATCAACGAGCAATTTGATGCTGTGGTGATTTGTAAGCCGTATGACTTTATTCCGATGTGGTGGGCCAAGCGCCGAGGATTAAGTTCAAGGGTGATATTTCATACGGGCGGTACAGATTTTTATTTTCTAGATCGTTGTTTCACGCAGGTGGTTGACTGCTGGCTAGCCGTCAGCCGCTATACCGCCAATCAACAAGAAGCGCATTATGGGATTCCAACCGGTGTTGTACATAACGGTGTAGATGCCGACTTGTTTCGTCCAATGGAACGTGCGCCGCATCGGCGTGCCGAATTGGGTGTGCCTGAGGATGCAAGACTCATCCTCAGTGTCGGGCGGTTTGTCGGCTGGAAGGGCTTACGTTTAATTATTGATGCGTTACCAGCTTTGCCAGACGATGTGCATTATCTAGCCGTGGGTGCGGGCCCTGAAGAGCAGCGGATGCGCGAACAAATCACCGCACTCGGGCTCACGCAGCGTGTGCACTTTGCCGGACGTTTGCCACACGATACCTTGCCCGAAGTGATGAGTCTTGCTGATCTTTATGTGCAGCCCTCGATTGGCGAAGAATCGTTTGGAATTGGTGCACTCGAAGCGATGGCGTGTGGTTTGCCTGTGCTGGTATCGCGCAAAGGTGGGCTGCTTGAAGTGCTTGGCGATGAAGGTGCAGGCGCTTATGTTGCTGCCGGCGATGGCGCGGCTTGGCAATTTGCGTTGCAAACGGCTTTAGCAGACCTGACGAAATTAAAACAGATGGGGATGCGTGCAAGATCACGCGCCGAGCGTGAGCTTACTTGGGCTGCTTGTGCTGCACGACTTGAAACCTATTTAATGGGGATGCACTGAGATGTGCGGCATTGTTGGTGCAATACATCGCACAGACGCGTCGTTTAACTTAGCGCGTGGTGTGAGCGTACTTGCGCACCGCGGCCCCAACGATCATGGCATATGGGAAGCACCTGGGGTGCAGTTGGGCTTTACACGTTTATCGATTCTAGATTTGAGCGCAGCGGGTCATCAGCCGATGCAAAGCCCGGACGGGCGGTACGTCATCGTATTTAATGGCGAGATCTATAATTTTCAAGCGTTACGTAAAACACTCGAATCTGCTGGCGAGACGTTTGTCGGGCATTCAGACACTGAAGTGTTATTGCGCCTATTTATGCGCGATGGGTTTGAGGCATGCTTGCAACGCTTGCGTGGCATGTTTGCATTTGCGGTCTGGGATCGCGAAACGTCGACGCTTTCTTTGGCGCGCGATCGATTGGGCGTGAAGCCCTTGGTCTACGCCGAAACGGGACAAGGTTTTTTGTTTGGTTCGGAAATCCAAGCCTTGTTTGCATTGGATGAACACTTGTCACGTGCGCCGAATGTGCAGGCATTAGACCATTACCTGACGTTTCAATATATTCCTGCACCGATGTCTGGATTTGCGGCGATACGAAAGCTACCCGCCGCGCACGCAATGGTCGTGCAAGACGGAAAAATTAAACGTCAATGGCGTTACTGGCAGATTGATCTAGAAAAACGTAGCACGCTCGTATTTGACGAGGCATGCGAGGCATTGCGCGAAAAATTTTTGGAAGCAACGCGATTGCGCTTGGTCGCGGATGTTCCTCTGGGCGCGTTTTTGTCAGGTGGGATTGATTCAAGCATCACAGTGGCTGCGATGGCGCGCTTGGGTGCACAACCGCTTAAAACGTTTTCGATTGGTTTTGATGATGAGCGTTTTAATGAATTGCCAATGGCTCGTGAAATCGCTACCCATTTGGGGACTGATCATCACGAATTGATAGTGCGCGCCGATGCGGTGAATCGGATGCCGATGATGATTCAGCATCTGGGTGAACCGATGGCGGATAACTCGATCATGCCAACGTTTTACGTTTCGGAATTTGCTCGTACGCAAGTGACCGTCGCACTCACAGGGGATGGAGGCGACGAATCATTTGCCGGTTATCGACGCTTTTATCAAATACGTCGCGCCCAATGGTTGGCACAACATGGACTTACACCGTTATGGCGTGGATTGCGTCGATCCTCGATTGCGCTTGAAGCGGCGCTTAAGCCTTCGCGCAAACATAAACGTTTTCCTGCTTCGCGCGCCGATGAAATTCTTGGGATGCAGGGCGTCGATGGCTATAAACATCTGCTGGCTTTTTATAGTGATACAGAAAAAGCAGGCATTTTGTCGCCGGATCTACACGCAGCGATTGGTCAATCTAGAACAACGCAATACTTGGCAGGTCACTTGAGTGCCGACGGCGATGACCTTTTAAATCGCTACCTGAAGCTTGAAATCAATACATATCTGCCAGAAGATATTTTGTTTAAAGTCGATATCGCCAGCATGGCGAATTCTTTGGAATGTCGTTCGCCTTTTCTTGATCATGAGCTGGTGGAGTTTGCGTTTAGCCTGCCAGGGCACTACAAACTCAGCACGCGTGGCCGGCATAAACACATCCTCAAAGAGGCGTTTAAAGACTGGTTGCCCGTCGGATTTATGGATCGTCCCAAAAAAGGCTTTTCAGTACCTTTGGGGCGGTGGCTGCGTGAAGACCTTTCAGACCGAATGCGCGACATGTTGGTCGATCGCGCGCGCTTGTCGCCGTGGTTTAAGCAAACTGAAATCACGCGTTACGTCGATGAGCACCTGGCAGGTCGTCAAGCCCACAGTACGCGCTTGTGGCCTTTATTGGTGTTGGCGCAGTGGGTAGACCAATTTAACGTACAAATCTAGCGGCATAATTCAACCCTTCGTAGTTCAAGACGGAATCAATCATGAGAATTTTAGTCACTGGTGGTGCTGGTTTTATTGGATCGCATTTGTGCGAACGATTGCTCAATGAAGGGCATGACGTGTTGTGTGTCGATAATTATTTCACTGGACAGAAGCGCAATATCGCGCATCTGATGGACAATAAAAATTTTGAAGTGATGCGCCATGATGTGACTTTTCCGTTGTACGTCGAAGTGGATCAAATATATAACCTCGCTTGTCCTGCCAGTCCGGTGCATTACCAATACGATCCGGTACAGACAACAAAAACCAGTGTGCACGGCGCGATCAATATGCTCGGCCTAGCTAAACGTGTACGCGCGCGGATTTTGCAAGCTTCAACCAGTGAGGTGTACGGCGATCCAGTCGAGCACCCGCAAACTGAAAGCTATTGGGGTAATGTCAATCCAATCGGAATACGTGCCTGCTACGACGAGGGCAAACGCTGCGCAGAAACTCTATTTTTTGATTACCACCGACAGCATCAACTTGAAATTAAAGTGGTGCGTATTTTTAATACCTACGGCCCACGTATGGCAGCAAACGATGGGCGTGTGGTGAGTAACTTCATCGTACAGGCGCTGCAAGGTAAAGACATCACGCTATATGGTGACGGAACGCAGACACGCTCTTTTTGCTTTGTCAGTGATTTGGTCGATGGTTTGATACGCATGATGAACAGCCCGGCTGAATTTACCGGGCCGCTTAACCTAGGCAACCCAACCGAATTTACGATCCGAGAACTCGCAGAAAAAGTTCTGGCTCAGGTGGGTGGAAAATCAAAGATCGTATTTCATCCGTTACCGCAAGATGACCCGAAACAACGTCAGCCAAACATTCAGCTCGCGAAAGAAAAATTAACTTGGCAGCCGGGTGTTGCGCTTAACGAGGGGTTGGTGGAAACGGTTCGCTATTTCGAGTCGGTTGTTTAGCCTAGTAAATATCTCTATCTAAATAAAACCCAAAGACACCTTTAAACGAATGAAAATTGGGATTGTTGCCCCTGGAATTTGGCGTTCTGTACATCTAGATATGGCGAAAGCCTTGTACAACAGAGGGCATCAGTTACTGGTGTATACGGAGGACGCACGCATTCCAAACTCCAACCATCTACACTGCTTAGAGGAAGATGGCCTGGTGATATACGGCATACATCATGAGCGTCGTAACGCTTGGCTCTGGATAATCGACCGTATTTTTAAGCCGCTACTCGGAAGGCGGTTTTTTACAACCTTGTTTGCTATCTATAAATACTTAAAAAAAACGCGGTGTGATATTTATATTGTAGAGGGCGATTGGACTGGTTTTTTTACTGCAATCTGCAGCTTATTTATAAGCATACGATGGGTCGTCTCAATACACGACCATGAAAATTTTGGTGTTCTTTATGGATACCCAGGTGAACCGAATAATTGGGTGCGCAGACTT
>CANIIA010000140.1 GCA_947467435.1 Betaproteobacteria bacterium | reverse complement strand
TTTGCGAAGCACATCGGTACGCAGTGGTAAATGACCCAACGTACGCGCCACAATTTTATCGACGGTGTCCCCTTTTTGGGTGAGTACGACTACGGTCGGTGTGGCGCTAGCAGCGGCTTGGCTTTGTGCGGCCGCGCGATTTTGTAGTGCTTTGAATAATTCTTCGATATCTGCTGCTTGACGAGCGCTGAGCGGTCGACGTCCAGCACCATCTGCTGCAGGTTTTGCAGCTGCAGGTTTTGGTGCCTCTGGGGGTGGCGAAAAAATTGAGGTAAACGGTGTGGCAGGTTCTGCGCTCGGCGTAGCACCTGCAGGGGCGGCGGCATCGGCAGCGTGTGCCGTGTGTAGTAGCGATGAAACGAGTAGCGCAGCTGCGCAAGAGTTGAAAAGGCGGGCGGGTAGGTTCACGGGTGCGTCCTGTCCGGTTAGTTAAATATCACGTGCCAAATGGTTTGAGCGCGTCGTTGTATGAAAGTGGATTGGGTGTCTTACTCAGGGCAGCATCGCCACCAGTTGACCAAAATTTGCGGGAATTTTTCCGGCAATGACCTTGGCAATCGAAACATCCGGACCAGTGGCTTGAAGTTCGACCAATGCAATCCGGTTGATTGCTCCGGGCTCGAGCGCACCTTCGGGAATTTGTCGACGATCAAATAATAAAAACTGATCACCAACGCGTAAACCAACGCGTGCACCGGCAGCAAGGGTGACCCTGCCACTGGCATCAGCGTTTGCTTTAAACATCATTGGTTCACACGCCACAGTCTGCGTGAACTGCGTATGCCATTGCTCGAGCGTGCTACGCATAACGTTCAGTAATTCTGCGGGCACTGGTAAGGTGGTGAGGCTAGCGCTTGGCGTCGGATCATCAAAAGCCGCGCTACGTTCCCAAACCAATCGGCCCGTTTCGCGTTCGGCCACTTGTAAGTTCAACACCACGCGGCGTGGTGATCCCTGCTGAGTGCTGACTTGGCCAAAGATGTTTTCTGTCGTGCCGTAAATCGCATGTACGCGTAAACGTAACATCCACGGCGCAACGCGGGCTGCTTCGTTTGGACCATACAACGCACGTTCATAGGCGGAGCGAGCGCGTTCGTTATCCGATACCGTCCAAGCATTGCCCGCAGCAATGATTTCACGCAACGCGCGTTCTGTGCGCTGCGTAATTTCAGGAATGGGGTATGCACCATATCGACCATCGGCCGGGGAGGCTTGCACCGTGAGGAGCGCGTGACGCAATAACGGCGCGCCGCGGGGCACACAACCATCACCTGCGGCAGTGGCGGTACCCGGGGCGGCACGCTGTTGTTTATTTAAACCGGCTTCTTCTAAATAGGTGAGCACTTGAACGCCACGCACACGTAAGTCGGTAGAAATGCGCGTGTTTTCACGCAGGGTGCCGGTTTCGTCAATCCATGATGTTGCGCGCACACGCGAGGGTGCGTTGAGCGCAGCTTCGGCCAATGCGTGACGCACGGCTTGTAGACGTTGTTCAGGGTCGCTGCTGGCGCGCACATCGGTTTGCGCGCTAGCCAACGTCGCGACCCAACAGCTTGCGACACAAAGCGCAATGGCCAGTGGGTGGCTGAAGCTGCTGCGACGACGGGGGTGGGTTGAGAACATATGCGGGCTCACTTGCAAAAACGAAGATAAAAATTAACGACGCTTGCTCGCGAGTTGCTCGAGGTACAACGCGCGCAGATCATTCACTGCTGCGCTATCTAATGTCAGGGTCACTTCGTAGGTGTCGTTATTGACTGGCGTAATGCTGGTGAGTGTGGCGCCATAAATCACGCCTTCGACACGCGTACGAAAACTATCGCTCTTGATCATCATTTCGGCGATGGTTGTGGTGCTATCCAAATATAAACCGTAGACCTGCTCAACCAATCCACGATAGGCATCGATACGCGCCGCGCGGATGGCAAGTAAACGTTGTTGAGGCGCCGCCGCTTTATCGCCTTGTACGCTGATCACGGCATAGCCGGTCGAAACGATCGACGCGCGACGCTCCACCATCGGCTGCACTAATGACACGGGCATGGTGCTCGGTGCGGGACTCGGGGTAGCCACGGGCTTTGGCGTTGGTGCGAAGGACTGACAACCAGCTAACCCAAGGGCAATGCTGCACGCGATGACGATCGTTGAGAGGGAGTGGTTCATGGCCTCACCAGTTCAAGTTGCTGAATAAAATTCAGATTAATTTGCACAGTACGCTCCCACGGGATGGAGTCACACAGCGCAGCGGTCTTGCAAGGCGAACCTCTCTGCGGTCGTATCAAACACCCGCAGAATGCCTACGCATAATGGAGTCGGCACCTAAATGCAGAGCTTAAGCTGCGCGCGTAAACAGTCGACACCGGTAGGGGCGGCAAAAAATTGCCGTTTTACACTTAAGTTGTTTGGGCTCGTACCGAATCCCTCCATGAGGGCGGGGGGCATGTCGCTGTTAAGCGTAGGTTGTCTAGTCCAAATAAATGCTGTGCAGTTGGTTGGGGATTTGGCTGCTTTATCGCTATTCAATGCGCCGTAGACCCCATCCAATCAAATAAGGAATTCAGGCAATGACAAATATCAGCGCGAATGCTGTTAAAAGTGCCGAAGTGTCTGCTGCGGTCGCGCAAGAGATACAGCGTGCGCATGCAGCCAAATCCGCCCCGACCATGGCCCAGGCTACCGCGCCACAAAAAAACCCTACGCCTCAAGTTAAGGCGGTGGATCCGGTGCATATGCGCCAACAGCTCAACGATGTGGTCGATATGCTGAATAACCATATGGAGAAGCTCGGCCGCAACTTAGGTTTTGGCATTGATCACAAGGCCGAGCACACCATTATTGTGGTCAAAGACAAAAATACCGGCGAGATCGTGCGCCAGATTCCGAGCGATGCGGTGTTGAAGGTTGCCCATAGCATCGAAGATCTTAAGGGCTTGATTTACAGCAAAAAAGCCTAGATTTTCCTGACCGAGCCCTCCCGGGCTGAACCACGGTTTGGGTCTTTAATTCAGCTCTAAAGACCGCACCGATTAAAGTTTTTTCCTAACGCGTCGATTTCACATGCAGCAGGGCTAGGACTCGTCCGCCCAGCATCCCCGTGAAGCCGCAGTCGGGTTATTTCCGCCCCACTGCAATCGACAAATGAACCAGTTAGGAGAGTCAACATGTCTGTCATCAACACCAACGTCAATGCGATTATTAGTCGCAACGCTGCGACGGTGAACAACCGTGTGCTATCTGCAGCAATGGAACAGCTTTCTACTGGAAAGCGTATTAACAGCGCTAAAGATGATGCCGCCGGCTTAGCCGTGAGCGAAATCATGAGTAGCCAGATCCGTGGTCTGAATATGGCGGTGCGCAATGCCAACGACGGTATTTCGCTGATGCAAACTGCCGAAGGCGCGATGATCGAGCAAACCAACATGTTGCAGCGTATGCGTGAGTTGGCGGTGCAGGGCTCGAACGACACCATCACCGATACACAAAAAAGCTACATCAACACTGAATTTACGCAGTTACGTTCTGAAATCGATCGTATTGCTGCAAACACCAGATGGAACGGTGCAACCTTGCTGACCGGCGGTACGTCGCTTGGTAACGCCACTTCAGGTACCTATAGCTTTATGGTGGGTTCCAGCTCCTCGTATGTGCAAGTCACCGTAGCCAACATGGCCTCGACCTCGGGTGCAACGTTGAGCGCGGTTTCGGGCAGCGGTGTGTCGACCGCAGCGACTGCAGTGACAGCGATCGATTCGATTGACACCGCCTTGAGCGCGATTGCTTCGCAGCGTGCGACGTTGGGTGCAGGTATCAATCGCTTAACCTACGCAGTAGATAACCTGAGCAACATCTCGCAGAACTTGAGCCAATCACGTAGCCGCATTGTGGACACGGATTACGCTGCAGCCTCCAGCGAGTTGGCGCGTGCACAAATTATTCAGCAAGCCTCAACAGCGATGTTGGCGCAAGCAAATCAACAACCGCAGTCGGTGTTGGCGCTACTCAAGTAAATCTACGCAGTTCGCTGTAACAAAAGCCATCGACGTTGGTGTCGGTGGCTTTTGTATTTTTACTTCGGTCACGATGCTGTGTTCGAGATTTTTCTTCTTGTAGCGCACAGCGATTCCATCCATCTGAATTTTAATCTTTATTTTTATATCGACCTTTAGTTCCTACTCAAGGCGACGATTTCATTTGGGCAGGAAGTAATACAACCGACTCAACAACCCCGTAAACAATTCATGCTCGCTATTGGATGACTTGTTTGAGAAGTGACCTACTTGGAGAGCAACAATGTCAGTGATCAACACTAACGTGAATGCGATTATTAGTCGCAACGCTGCGACGGTGAACAACCGCGCGCTGTCCGCTGCGATGGAGCAGCTGTCGACTGGAAAGCGTATTAATAGCGCCAAAGATGATGCCGCCGGCCTAGCCGTAAGCGAAATCATGACCGCTCAAGTACGTGGCCTCAACATGGCCGTGCGTAACGCCAATGACGGCGTCTCGCTGATGCAAACTGCCGAAGGCGCGATGATCGAGCAAACCAACATGCTGCAGCGTATGCGTGAGTTGGCGGTGC
>CANIIA010000139.1 GCA_947467435.1 Betaproteobacteria bacterium | reverse complement strand
CTCCGAGGGCTGCATGTGTACCGATGTCGAGCGCGCGTTGCTGCGCTTCAGTTGCGATGCGTTTACGTAGATTGAGATCGGGTGCACGTAAAAAATCGCCGCGTAATTTTTCGAGCGCAGCATCCGTTGGCCAACCTGGCCAAGCCGATTCACCGGAGGCATTCATCGCTAAATTGATTGCGGGGTTAGCGACATCGAGCCCATTCAAGGTGGTGATGAAAATGCTCCAACCACCTTGCGTCGGCGGTTCTTTTTTCTGTCGACGGGCTAAGGCGGCGTTCCAATCCATTGGTGCGAGTTCCACTTTAAAGCCTGCTTGTCGAAGTTGTTGAGCCGTCACCAAGGGTAGTTTTGCTACGGTGGCTAAATCGGTGGGTTGCAAGATCACCACGGGTGCACCGTTATAGCCTGCGGCAGTGAGTTGTTCGCGTGCTTGGGCAATGTTGCCTTTTAAGACGCTATCCATACCCGCCGTAGTTTCGTAGGTGCTATCGCAGGGGTACAGCGATCGACACACGTGATACAAATCCGCAGACACAAATTGCGCTTTCAAGTGCGCTTCTTGCGAAAGCGCCACGAGCGCTGCGCGTCGTATGCGCACATCGTTAAAGGGAGGATGTAAATGATTAAAGCGCAAGATCACTTGCGCGCCTGCTTTGTTATCGTGTACTTGCAGTGCGCTGTTTGCACGTAGTGCCGGGTAGTGTTCGTGCGCGGGCTGCTCTAACAAATCAACTTCGCCTTTGCTAAGTGCGTTGATTTGCGTTTGTGCATCTCGCAAGATATGCCATTCAATCCGATCAACCAACACACGCTTTCCACCTGCCGTGCCAGAGGCAGGTTCCTTGCGCGGTACATAGCGAGTATTTTTTTCATATACCACTAAGCTGCCAGGCTTCCAGGCCTCGCGTTTAAACACATAGGGTCCCGAGCCCGTGGTGTCGTCAATTTGCCGATCGATGGGTGTATCAGCTACACGTTTAGGCAAAATAAACGGCACGTGTGCGCCAGATTTTCCGAGGGCCTCTAGCACCAAACCGAACGGCTCTTTTAACACCAGTTTGAAGCGGCGCGCATCGAGGGCTTCCCAACGATCCGTGGCTGCAGCCAGACGCTGACCTAGATGATCCTTTTGGCTCCAGCGCGTTAATGAAGCAATCACATCCGTCGAGGTGACTGGTGTGCCATCGTGAAATTGCAACGACTCGCGCAAGGTGAAATTCCAGGTGCGTCGATCGGCGCTCGCGTTCCATTGTTCGACCATCTGCGGTTGAATGGCGCCTTTGGCGTCGGTACCAAACAGAGTGTCGTAAATCATGTAGCCGTGGGTGCGCGTCACCGTCGCGGTGGTCCAAAACGGATCGAGCACTTGTAAATTGGATTGCGGAACGATCCGAATCACGCTTTGCGCATGCGCAACAACGTGCGTAGCGATGAGGCTGAAGCCGAAGGCGATCCGAACCAAATGAAGTACGGCAGAATGAAAAAAAGCTGCGCGTCCAGTGTGTTGCATACGGTGGCACTCCAAGTGCGAAATCCAAGGGTGCATGCATCATAGCGAATACAGTGCAGCAGACTGCGGGGATCTGTACTTGATTACGCAGCGATGCCGTTATACTGCGCGCCCGCCCCCCGTTCCCCCGACCGGAGTGTTGCAATGCAAACAATGATCTGCCGTGGGCTCATTGCCCTGATGAGCCTTTGGGTCTGCGCCCCCACGCTGGCCGCCACCGACATACAGTTTTGGCATGCCATGAAAGGCCCACTTGCTGAAGAGGTCGATGCCTTGGTTCGTCAATTTAACGAAAGCCAAAAAGAATTTCGCGTGGTCGCCACTTACAAGGGGAATTATGATGAAACGCTGTCGGCGAGTTTGACCGCGCATCGCGCTGGTCGAGCGCCGCATGTGGTGCAAGTGTTTGAAGTGGGCACGGCCAATATGATGGCTGCAAAAAATAGCGTACGACCTGCTTGGCAAGTGATGGCCGAAGCGGGCGAGCGTTTTGAAGCGCGTAGCTTTATTCCGGCAATTAGTCATTACTATGCGGATAGCAGTGGCCGCTTGATGGCTATGCCATTTAATACATCCACGCCAGTGCTGTACTACAACAAGGATGCGTTTCGTCGCGCCAAGCTCGATCCTGAACGCGCGCCAAAAACCTGGTACGAAATGATTCCGATCTTGGGCGCCTTGCGTGATGTGGCTGAAATGCCTTGTAGTTACGCAACGTCATGGCCCTCGTGGATTTTGCTGGAGAACACGAGTGTCTCGCATGCGCAAGAATTTGCGACCAAGGGCAATGGGGTCGGTGGTACGGATGCCAAATTGGTGTTTAACACGCATCTAATGATGCGTCATATCAGCACCATGATGTCGTGGTTAAAGTCGGGCTACTTTACGTATACGGGCCGACAAGATGAGGCCGAAGAGCGTTTTAAGCGCGGTGAATGTGGCGTGCTCACGGCCTCTTCAGCGACCTACGCTGAACTACAGCGTCAAGCCAAATTTGCTTTTGGGGTATCAAATTTTCCGTATTACGATGACATCAAAGGTGCGCCACAAAACACCTTGATTGGTGGGGCGGCATTGTGGGTGATGCAAGGCCATCAAAGCGAAGCGTATCGCGGCGTCGCGAAGTTTTTTGGCTTTTTATCGCGCCCCGAAGTGCAGGCCACATGGCACCAAAAGACCGGTTATATTCCGGTCACCATCGCCGCTTATGAGCTGACGCGTAAGCAAGGTTTTTATTTGACACATCCCGGTCATGAAATTGCGCTACAACAGCTGATGAAAAACCCAAATGTCGACGCGAAGGGGATTCGTTTGGGGGCGTTTGCACAAGTACGCGCGGTGATCGAAGAAGAGCTTGAGGCGGCGTGGGCTGAAAAGAAAACACCCAAGCAAGCACTGGATGCTGCAGCAGATCGTGGCAACGAGTACTTGCGGCGTTTTCATGCAGCGAACCATGATCCGTCGTCTCGTGCTGAATTGGAAACTTCGGGCGCCACCAAGAAACGTGCAAGTGCCACTTCTCGCGGCAAAGGTGATTCAACCACGGCACGTCAGTAATTTATTTTAGGAGATGCAACGATGAGATCGCTTTTTCTAGCCCTAGTGTTTGTCACCGCCAGCCTGATGAGTGGCGTGTCATCCGCCCAAACCGAACTGCAGTGGTGGCATTCGATGAGTGGCGCGTTGGGTGATCGTGTCAATGAAATCGCCAATGGATTTAACGCCAGTCAAAAAGAATACAAAGTGGTGCCAGTGTTTAAGGGGAGTTATCCCGAGTCGATGACGGCGGCGATCGCTGCATTCCGTGCGGGTAATGCGCCGCACATTTTGCAGGTGTTTGAAGTCGGCACCGCCACCATGATGTACGCGGGCAAAGCCATTAAGCCGGTGTATCAAATGATGAAAGAGGCCGGTGAGCCGTTTAACCCAAAGGACTATCACCCTGCGGTTGCCGGTTACTACACCGATAGCAAAGGCAATATGTTGTCGATGCCGTTTAATAGTTCAACCCCAGTGTTTTATGTCAACAAAGATGCGTTTAAAAAAGCGGGCTTAGATCCTGAAAAAGCACCTCGCACTTGGAAAGAATTTGCCATCACCGCGGGTAAGCTCAAAGCCTCGGGGCAAGCGTGTGTGTACACCACCGGATGGCCAAGCTGGGTGCATATCGAAAACTTTAGCGCTTGGCATAATTTACCGATTGGCACCAAAGAAAATGGCATCGGTGGGATGGACACCGAATTCACTATTAATTCGCCAGCCCATGTAACGCACATCAGCATGCTCGCTGATTTTGCTAAGAACGGTTGGTTTACCTACGCCGGTCGCAAGAATGAAGCCGAAGCAAAATTTTTTAGTGGTGAGTGTGCGATGTTGACCTCGAGCTCTGGTGCACAAGCCAATATCAAAAAGAACGCCAAGTTTGATTTCTCGGTGAATTTCTTACCCTATAACGACACCTTAGTGAACGCGCCGCAAAACTCGATTATCGGTGGCGCAACCTTGTGGGTGATGAGCGGTAAAAAGCCGGCCGAATACAAAGGCGTGAGTAAGTTCTTTACGTATCTGTCGCGCACCGAAGTACAAAGCAAGTGGCACCAAGAAACTGGTTATGTGCCGATCACCAATGCCGCGTATGACGCCACCCGCAAGGCCGGTTTTTATGAAAAAAATCCGGGCACCGATATCGCTAACAGACAGCTGGGCAACAAGCCACCGACTGCAAACTCCAAAGGTCTACGCTTTGGAAATTTTGTGCAGGGTCGCGAGGTGATTGAAGAAGAACTCGAAGCGGTGTTTGCGGGCACCAAAGATGCAAAAACAGCGTTGGACACCGCGGTCAAGCGTGGCAACGAAATCTTGCGTCGCTTTCAAGCCGCCAACAAAGGTAATTAAGGCGTTTGGAAAAACGCGTCGTCTTTCGATCGGCCTGGCTGCCCTACGCGCTGCTGGCACCGCAAATTGCGGTGACGCTGGTGTTCTTTTTTTGGCCAGCAGCGCAGGCCGCGTGGTTTTCTTTTCAGCTTCAAGACGCGTTTGGCCTGAGCACTGAATTTGTTGGGTTGCAGAATTTTGTGCAACTCTTCGAGGACCCGTTGTAT
>CANIIA010000138.1 GCA_947467435.1 Betaproteobacteria bacterium | reverse complement strand
TCGTGTGGCGTTCGCCATGCGCGCGAGTTGCGTCGACAGCATGTGCGCTTGGTGCGCGGTGGTGAGTCCACTTCGCTCAGCAGCTTGTTTCCCTATCCGGATCAAACCGTCCAGCCCTGACGCAACGCACGCGGCTTGGGTGTTAACGCGCGAGCGCTTGGGTCCAAGCGTTCCATCGTTGGCGTGCAGGCGCAGCCAGTTCGGTGGCGGTGAGGCCAATCGGGCCAGCGCCAGCTTCTACGAGCATATCGGCTGCGCAGCCATGTAAATGCGTACCCAGCACCATGGCAGCTTCTGCCACCAACCCTTGTGCCATCAACGCGCCTAGCATGCCGGCCAATGCATCGCCCGTTCCAGCCGAAGCTAATCCTGCATTGCCGCTGCAATTGATAAACCAATGTCCATCCGTGGCCACCAAAATTGAACCGTTACCTTTGAGTACAACGTGACTGCGGAGTCGTTCCGACAAACTGTGCGCGGCGCTGACACGATCGGCTTGTATCGATGCGGTCGTCACATTAAGTAAGCGTGCAGCTTCGGCCGGATGAGGTGTGATGAGCGTTGCTGAACGACGTTGTGCACACAGCGTTATCAGGTCGCTGCGTGCAGCGATTAAATTTAATGCATCAGCATCTAAGACCAACGCAATATCAGACGACAGTGCAGCGATGAGTAGTGTTTCAGCTTGCGCACGCTCGCCCATGCCGGGGCCCACAACCAAGGCATCAAGATCACAGGCAAATAATTGATCTGCGGAGCGCAACATTAACTCCGGCGTGACGAAATCCACACTCGGCGCGTGTGGATCGAGAAGACCTACATACACACGTCCGGCTCCCAAGCGAAGTGCAGCGCGTGCTGCGATGAGCGCTGCGCCGGCCATGCCTGCATCGCCGCCCAGCACACCCACACTACCTGCGAGTCCTTTATGAAAATGTTGTGGTCGTGGATTAAGGACCGTATCAAAGAGCGTGGGCGAGGCAATCCAAGCTTGCGCGACGGGCGTCACGCGATCGTCGAGACCCAAGGATGCAACGTGTATTTCACCACAACAGTCGGGCCCATCGAGTGTTAGTAAACCTGGTTTGTGCGCAATGAAACTGAGTGTGTGTGTGGCGCGCACCGCCGCACCTAACATCACGCCGGTGTCCGCGTTTAATCCAGACGGAACATCTAATGCGAGCACCGGACAGGTGAGGGCATTGAGTTGCGCGATGTGTTGCGCATCAATGCCCTCAGGTGCGCGCTTTAGTCCAATGCCAAACAGACCATCGATGGCGAGATCCCAGCGTGTAGCAGGTGGGATGGTGGTTAAAACTTCTCCGTGAGCCTGAACAAAACGCTGTGCAGCATCACGCGCTTGAGGTGGCAAGGTGCAGAGATCTGCCGCACACACCACCGTCACACGAAAAAAACGCTCGCGTAACTGATGCGCAGCAACAAACGCATCGGCTCCGTTATGTCCGGGACCTGCCAGCACCAAGACATGTGCGCCACTGTTGGGCATGAGCTGGCAGACAAGGTCTGCCGCGGCGCAGCCAGCGCGCTCAAGTAGGCTGGGCGTCTCATCGTGCGCAGCTGCTTCGATTCGTCGAATATCAGCGCACAAAAAAATCGGACCCGATAAGTGACGTGGGGTCATCTGCGCCTTTCGAAAGTGACGCAGCCAACGAGCGCTGCGTTATTTGTTCATCACCACATCAGGTAACCACGTCACGGTTTGCGGAAACACCGTGATGATGGCAATGCAGATCACTAAGCAAACAAAGAACGGAATTGCTGCACGGGCAATCGTATTACTGTCTTTACCCGTCATATTCTGGAGGACAAACAAATTAAATCCAACTGGCGGTGTCACTTCGGCGATTTCGACCAGCAACACAATAAAAATACCGAACCAGATGAGATCAAAGCCGGCTTTTTGAATCATCGGTAACACCACCGCAGAGGTGAGTACGATCATCGAAATGCCATCGAGCGCGGTACCAAGAATTAAATAAACAACGGCGAGTACGCCAATCAGGGCGTACGGCGAGAGGCCAAGTGAGGCGACCCATTCAGCCAGCGCGCGTGGAATGCCGGTATAGGCCATCGTCATCGAAAGAAAGGCCGCGCCGGCAAGAATAAACATGATCATGCAAGACACGCGCGTTGCACCGAGCAAGCTATCGAAAAAACTTTTCCAGGTGAGCGAGCCTCCCCACCATGCGATGGCTAATGAACCCAGCACACCATACGCCGCGCATTCTGTTGCGGTTGCTAAACCGGCGACCAGCACCCACACAATAAAAACAATGAGCAGTGTGCATGGAATGAGATTGCCCGACGCACGCAGCTTTTGCATGAAGCTCATTTCAACGCCCGGTGCGGGTTGTTTTTCGGGGTGCATGATCGCCCACAAGGCAATGTAGCCCGAAAACAAACCCATCAAAATAAAGCCCGGAATAAAGCCCGCTAAAAAAATGCGAATGATTGAAGCATCCGCAGCAACGGCGTACACCACCATCGTGATCGAAGGTGGAATCAGGATACCTAAGGTGCCGGCAGTGGCCAATGAACCCAGCGCGATTTTTTCATCGTAACCTCGCTTCACAAGTTCGGGTAGTGCCACTTTAGCGATGGTGGCGCAGGTGGCGGCAGAGGAGCCCGAGACCGATCCAAAAATGCCGCAACCCAAAATCGTGGTGTGCATTAAACGCCCCGGAATTTTATTCAACCAAGGCGAAAGACCTTCGAACATTTCTTCGGAGAGTTTGGTGCGAAATAAAATTTCACCCATCCAGATAAACATCGGTAACGCCGCTAAAGTCCAAGAAGCGTTAGAGCCCCAAAAGGCGGTGAATAAATTTTTTCCTGGGGGCGTGCCCGTAAAAAATGTCATTCCCACAAAGCCAACGATGGCCAGCGTCATGGCAATCCACACGCCGCCCGAGAGCAGCACCATCATCAGCAGCAGGAGTACGCCTGCGATTTCGATCAGGCTCACATGTCCTCGCTAAAATCACCGCGCGCATGGCGCTCTTCAACTGCAACAACATAGGTTGGACGCTGACCTGAGAGCACGATGCATAACTCATCGATCACGGCCAAACAAAGTAATCCGGCCCCTAAGACAAACGAAAGCTGCGGAATCCACATCGGAATGACGATGAGTCCGTTGGCCATGTCGTTGAATTGCCAGCTTTCGTAAGTGAAGCGCCCTGCCCAGAAAGCCAGATAACCGACAAACAAGGCGGCAATCGATAAGGTCAAGATCTCAAAGCGATGCCGCCATGTGCTCGACAGATGCTCAAGCAATAAACCCACGCGTACAAAGTCGCCACGCTTGAAGGTATCGGCCATGGCTAAGAATGCGGATGCGGCACAAAACCACGCCACGATGTCATCGGTGCCGCCGGTGCGCATGCCCAGTTCACGCAATATGGTTTGTCCGATCATCACCACAAAAATGGCGAAGACAAAAAACGCCGCGAGATATCCCGAGGCACGGTAAATCCAGTTGAGTGTCTGGCGCATGCGTATTGGGGTTGAGTTGACTTATGGCTTTTGATACGCGTCGAGAATCGCTTTGCCATCCGGACCCGCACGCTTGACCCAGTCAGCAGTCATGCGCTCGCCAATTTTTTGTAAGTCTGATTTCAATTGGGCAGACGGTGGGTAGATGGTCATGCCGTTCTTTTTGAGCTCGTTGTTGTACCAAGCGGTTTTTTCTTCAGACAACTTCCAGCCGCGAACTTCGGCGTCAGCGCAGGCTTTGAGCAGCGCTGTTTGCGTGGCTTTATCGAGCGCATCAAAGGCTTTTTGGCTGACCATGATGGCGTTCTTGGGAACCCAACCTTGCACATCGGCGAAATACTTCAGGTGCTCAAAGGTCTTGGTGTCAAACCCGGTAGCAGCCGATGACATATAAGAGTCGACGACACCCGTGGCCAGTGCTTGCGAGAGTTCGGCTTGTTGAATCGTCACCGGTTGTGCGCCAACGATATCGGCAATTTTTGCAGTGGAGGGGCTGTAGGCGCGCCATTTGAGACCCTTCATGTCGGCAGCGGATTTGATTTCTTTTTTGGAGAACAAACCCTGTGGTGGCCATGGCACGGCGTACAGCAGTTTGATGTCTTGTTTGGCCAAACGCTCTTCAAGAGATTTTTTGGAGGCCTTGTACAGCTTCATGGCATCGCCATAACTGGTGGCCAAGAAAGGTACGCCGTCGAGTTCAAAAATCGCATCTTCGTTGGCGTAGGCAGCGAGCAAAATTTCGCCCATCTGCACCTGACCACTTTGAATGCCGCGCTTGATCTCGTTCATCTTGAGTAGCGATGCGTTGGCGTGAACGTTGATTTTGAGTTTGCCGGCGGTGGCCTTTTCAACATCGTTGGCCATTTGAATGATGTTTTCGGTATGAAAGATCGAGACGGTGTACGGCGTCGGCATGTCCCACTTGGTTTGGGCAAAGACACTTCCGGTGGCAAAGGTAAAGGCCACGCCAAGTGCGGCGGCGATCAATGTGCGGCGTTGTTTCATGGTGGGGGGCTCCTAAAGGGCGGGGGAAACGATGACATACACCACGCTGAACTGGGCGCGTGCGTTGAATCAGCTGGTTAGTGTCAGGCTAGTGTGCGCGCCCTGTCAATGTAGTTCTTGCAGCACGCGATTAGCTAATGC
>CANIIA010000137.1 GCA_947467435.1 Betaproteobacteria bacterium | reverse complement strand
CGTGAAGCACCATGGGAACATTTTCATGACGTCGTCGACGGCCTGATGGCCAGCTACGATTACCCGGGCGCAGTAGCTGCACCCAAGGTGAAAGCAGCCTAACGAGAAAGTAAGATCGATGACATCGGAGGCGGCATGACGTTTCGACACCCTGCAGCAGGCACACACCCGGCGTTCGCAACGCCGAGTTATGGAAGCACTGCATTACGTGCGCCTAAATTGGCTCCGTTATCCTTAGCGCAAGGTCCAGTCGAGTTGTCTGGGCCGCGCTTTGATACCAGCGTGTTGTATCCGCATCACGATGACATGACGCGCCAAAGCACTGCTGCGCCGTTGGGCGAACGCATCATTGTGGCGGGACAAGTGCGCGATGAGAACGGCCATCCTGTGCCAAATACGCTCGTTGAAATTTGGCAGTGTAATGCCGCTGGTCGATATCACCATCCGCGCGATGATCACGATGCGCCGCTCGATCCGCACTTCAATGGCAATTCACGTGTGCTCACTGATGCACAAGGTCACTGGAAAATCACCACGATTAAACCTGGCGCCTACCCATGGCGAAATCACCCGAATGCGTGGCGTCCTGCGCACATCCACTTTTCGGTGTTTGGCTCGAGCATGCTGCAACGCTTGATTACGCAAATGTATTTTCCCGGTGACCCGCTGTTGGGAGATGATCCGATTTTTAACAGCATCCCGAATGACAAAGTCAAAGAGCGACTGATCTCGCGCTTTGACTGGTCGTTGACGCAACCGGAATGGGCCTTGGGCTATCGCTTTGACATCGTGCTGCGTGGTGATGAAGCCACGCCCGCCAATTAAGGAGGTTACGATGCGCGAACCCCTGACCGGATCTCAAACCGTTGGTCCTTTTTTTCATTACGGCTTGGCATGGAAGCCCGGTGAGCATTTATTTCCAGACCCCAACACGCCGGGCGAGCGCATTACGTTGACCGGTACGGTACGAGATGGCAAGTCAGAGTTGGTGTTCGATGCCTTTCTTGAATTGTGGCAACCCGATGGTGCGGGTCAATTTGGTCATCCCAATCAAGGTTCGTGTGCAGGCTGGGGGCGTGTCAATACGAACGCGCAAGGCGTGTATGTTGCGCAGACCGTGATGCCTGGTTCGGTGCAAGGCGCTGCACCGCATGTGATGGTTGTGTTGTTTGCGCGCGGATTATTAAAGCAAGTCGTGACGCGGATTTATTTTGCAGGCGATGCGCGGAATGCCGCAGAGCCCGCGCTGCAATCGGCGGGTGCACGTGCGCAGACCTTGATCGCGCAACCTGACCCGGCGCGTCCGGGTGTTTGGGTTTGGGACGTGGTGCTACAGGGCGATCACGAAACGGTTTTTTTTGATCTCTGATTTTTTTACACAGCGGTAGACGTATGCCTGGACTTGAAGACACGTTTCGTGACGCCGCATGCGCAGAGACCCTCAGCGATACGGCGTTGCTGCGTGCGATGCTGCGCGTGGAAGCCGCGCTGGCTACAGCGTCTGCTCAAGCGGGTTTGTTTTCTGTTGCCCACGCACAAGTCATTTCAACCGTGTGTCAGTCGCTCTCATTCGATGTGAACGCATTGGCGGCAGCAGCGCGGCATGCGGGTGTACTCACAATTCCCTTGGTGCGTCAGCTCACAGATGCCGTGCACGCGCAATCGAGCGAAGCCGCACACTGGGTACATCACGGCGCCACCAGTCAAGACATCATCGATAGCGCGATGGTGTTGTGTTTGCGTGAGGCCAACGCGGTCTTGATGCATCACGTGCAGCGTGCAGGGGATGCTTCGATGCATCTGGCTGATGCGCATCGCAACACACCAATGCTCGCGCGTACTTTATTGCAACCAGCGGTACCGATTCCATTTGGCTTAAAAGCGGCCAATTGGTTGAGCTTACTCACGCGTAGTCGTGTGGGGTTGCAACACGCCGTGGATGCCGCGTGTCTATTGCAGTTGGGGGGCGCGGCGGGCTCGATGTCGGTGTTTGGTTCGCTCGGACCCACGATTGCACACACGATGGGGCAGCAGCTTCATCTCACGGTGCCGGATCTGCCTTGGCACGCTGCACGCGACCAACTGGTGCGTCTGGGGACAGAGCTCGCCGTACTCACGGGCAATGCAGGAAAAATTGCGCGTGATGTGTCGCTCATGATGCAACCCGAAGTCAACGAAGCGCAGGAGTCGCTCGCCGCAGGTCGTGGGGGATCTTCTGCCATGCCACACAAAAGAAATCCGGTGGGTTGTTTGCTGGCATTAGAAGCCGCACAGCGCACCCCAGGTTTGCTGTCGACGCTATGCACGCAACTCAATAGCGAACACGAGCGTGGTTTAGGTCAATGGCAGAGCCAATTCTTTACGCTGCGGGAAATGCTGAATGCATGCGCGAGTGCATTGGCTTCGATTGCAGAGGTGCTCGAGGGTTTACAAGTAAACCCTTCGGCGATGCTAACCAACATCGATCGGTTGCATGGCTTGGTGTACGCAGAAAATATTTCTACCGCCTTAACGAAAACCTTGGGTCGAGCTGCTGCGCATGCGTTGGTACAGTCTCTATGTACCCAAGTACCGGCGAAATACGCAGATCTCGCGAGTGCGGTGCGCAGTCATGGGCCGGCAGTGGCGGCGCTGGGCGACCAATCATTGGATGCGTTGTGTGCACCCTTGGCTTGTCTGGGCGCGTCTGAAACGATGATTTCTGCTGCCTGTGCGGCTTGGCGCGAGCAAAAGCACTGAGGCGGATGCATTTGCGCGCGGTTTCGATTGACGTTCTCGATGCGCTTGGGCATTCTTCAACGTTGCTCGTGCCTGTAACGGGATGTGCAAACCAACACGAAAAAAGATGAGAGGGAGTTGAAATGAGCACCAAATCTAAGGTTGATCGTAGAGATTTTCTAAAAGCTGGCGCAGCCGCTGCAGGTCTTGCGGGGTTTCCGGCAATCGTCACGGCCCAGAGCGCGAAGTTAAAGGTGGGCATGATGCTGCCCTACACCGGAACGTATGCCCCATTGGGTATCGCCATCGAAAACGGCTTTCGCTTGGCCTTACAAGAAGCCGGTGGCAATTTCGCTGGTCGCGAGATTGAATTTATTAAAGTCGATGATGAGTCTGAGCCACCCAAGGCGACGGACAACATCAACAAATTAGTGACCCGCGACAAAGTGGATATGGTCCTCGGCACCGTGCATTCAGGTGTTGCCGCCGGGATGGTGCGTGTGACGCGCGAATCGGGCACGTTGCATATCATTCCAAACGCAGGGTTTGCACCCGGAGCGGGCGCCTTGTGTGCGCCAAATATTTTCCGTTCATCGTTCTCCAACTGGCAATCGGGTTATGGCATGGGTGCGGTGATGGCTAAACGTCCAAATGTGAACAAGGTGGTGACGTTGGCTTGGCGTTACGCGGCAGGAGAAGAGTCAGTCAAGGGCTTTAAAGACGCGTTCCTCAAAACTGCTGGCAAGAGCATCGTTAAAGAGTTGTGGATTCCATTTCCAAACATTGAATTTCAAGCCTTGTTAACGGAAATTGCATCGATCAAACCCGATGCGGTGTATTCATTTTTTGCGGGTGCGGGTGCGGCCAAATACATTAAAGACTATGCAGCCTCAGGCTTAATGAAAACCTGTCCGTTGATGGGCGCAGGATTTTTAACCGACGGTATTTTGGATAGTTTGGGTGGCGCCGGTGAGGGCATTGAAACAGCGCTGCACTACGGTGATGGCATTGAAACGCCAAAGAACAAAGCGTTTCGTTTGGCCTACGCAAAAACCTTTAAGTTGCAGCCCGATGGTTACGCCGTCGCTGGCTATGACTCGGGGGTGTTGTTCCGCGCCGGTCTGGAGGCAGTGAAGGGCGACATGTCCCGCAAGGTTGACATGATCAAAGCCATGGAAGCAGCCAAAATCGACAGCCCGCGCGGACCTTTGCGTTTAAACCGCGCGCACAATCCGATCCATGATCAGTATTTACGTCGGGTCACCGGTAACGAAAATCGTGTCGTCGGCGTGGCGGTCAAAGCGCTCGATGATGATCCAACGATTACGGTGGCCTGCAAGATGGGCGCTTAATCACCGATCAACTGTGCTGTGCCGGCGGCTGCGTGCCGCCGGTTTCATTTTTGCTTTTCAATTTGTGGTGGCATGGACGTTCATTTTTTTCTGATTCAATTGCTCAATGGCGTGCAATACGGCTTGCTGCTGTTTTTGCTCTCGGCCGGATTGACGCTGGTGTTTGGCATCATGGGCATCATCAATATCGCGCACGGTAGTTTTTATATGGTGGGTGCGTATTTAGCTTGGTCGCTCACTGGTGCCTTGGGTAGCTTTTGGTTGGCCTTGCCGGTGGGTATTGCGCTCTCGGTGCTGTTGGGCTTTGCGCTCGAGTGGTTGGTGATTCAGCGTTTGTATGCACGCGATCATCTGTATCAAGTCCTCGCCACCTACGGTTTGATTTTGGTATTTGAAGAGTTGCGTAGCATCTTGTGGGGCGATGATGTGCGTGGCTTTAATATTCCTGAAGCGTTAAACCAATCGATTCAGCTTTCCGAGGCATTAAGTTATCCGGTGTATCGACTGTGGATTTCTGGCGTGTGTTTACTCGTGGCTGTGTTGATGTACTGGGTGATTCAGAAAACACGCTTGGGCATGCGGATTCGTGCGGGCGCCACCAATCGCGACATGGTGCAATCCTTGGGCATTGATATTCGTATTCTGTATCGCCTGGTGTTTGCCGCTGGTATTGCGCTGGCTGCGCTGGCAGGAATGATTGCCGCGCCCGTGTCTTCGGTGTTCCCAGGGATGGGTAATCATGTGCTGATTATTTGTTTTGTGGTG
>CANIIA010000136.1 GCA_947467435.1 Betaproteobacteria bacterium | reverse complement strand
GTACAAGCGCAAAGTATTTACGACGAAATGCGTCGCTTACGCACCAAATATCCCAATATCCCTTTGTATGCGGTGGTCGAAGATATTTGTGCTTCTGGGGGATACTTTGTTGCAGCAGGTGCGGATCGTATCTATGTTGGTAAAGCCAGTATCGTCGGTTCGATTGGTGTGCGCATGGATGGATTTGGTGCGACTGGCCTAATGCAAAAATTAGGGATTGAGCGTCGACTGCTGACTGCAGGCGCTAACAAAGGTTTTCTCGATCCATTTTTACCATCGGATGAAAAACAAAAGCAGCACGCGCAAGCCATGCTCAATGAAATTCATCAGCAATTTATTGCGGTGGTTCGAGAGGGGCGCGGCACACGGTTAAAAGAACGTCCCGATTTATTTAGTGGTTTGGTGTGGACGGGTGAAAAAAGTATTGCGCTGGGTTTGGCCGACAGCGTGGGCAGCCTTGAGCAGGTTGCGCGCGACGTGATTCAAGCCGAAGAGATAGTCGATTTCACGCAAAAAGAAAATCTCGCAGAAAAAGTGGCAAGACGCTTTGGTGCGGGCGCGGCCTCGGCTGTATTGAATCTCAATGCGCAGTCACCTGCGATTCGGTGATGGAGTTAACTGCTTTTTTTGCCGCGCGCCAACAATAAAAACACGGCTGGTTGTTTCAAGATTGGGGCCGGTTGCTGTCGCCAGGCATTGATCTCGCGCGTTTGTATGAAGGCGTCGGGCAGTGTGAGGCCTTCCGCAACGCATAACCGCGTGTCTCCGCGGCAAGTGTCTAACAAGGCCTGAAAAAGCGCTGTGTTGCGGTATGGCGTTTCAATAAAGAGTTGCGTCTCGTCGGCACTGGCTGAGCGCGCTTCCAATTGCCGAATGTTGTTTTGTCGCGTTGCTGCGTCGCGCGGCAGGTAGCCATGAAAAGTAAACCGCTGCCCTTGTAATCCCGAAGCCATCAACGCCAGCACTAGGGAAGACGGTCCGATCAAGGGCTCAACGCGAAACTGTTTGGCATGTGCTGCCGCAACGACCCACGCCCCCGGATCGGCAATGGCAGGACATCCTGCCTCGGACATCAACCCCAGATCGCGGCCTGCAGTCATTGGCGCCAACAGTGCTTGTGTGTCCTCTGGCGCTGCCCGTACGTTGTGTTCAACGATCTGCAGTTCACGGATCGGGCAAGGCATTTCAACTTCGGCCAAAAAAGCACGCGCTGTTTTGGCGTTTTCAGCAACGAAGTCCCGTAGGGTCCGAATTTTTGCTAGCGCCTCCGGGGTGAGGCTGTTCGCCACCGATCCGCCCAACGGGGTCGGAATTAAAAATAAAACTGGGCGGCGGCTCATGCCAACGGATCGAGGCCGCTTTGCACAAGCATCTCGGACAAGGCAATCAAAGGCAGGCCAACCAATGACGTTGGGTCATCGGTGAGAATGCGTTCGATCAGCGCAATACCTAAGGCTTCGGATTTTGCGCTGCCCGCGCAATCAAAGGGCGTCTCGAGAGCCAAATAGCGTTCAATTCGCTGTGGACTCAGGGCTCGAAAGGTCACTTCGCAGCGAACCACGCGAGTCAGTGTGCGTTGATTGGGGCCGCTGATCACGCAAACCCCCGTATCAAACCACGCGCTTTGCCCGGAAAGTAAGCGTAGTTGCTTGGCAGCAACCGCGTGAGAGCCTGGCTTATCGAGGCGCTGCCCGGCAAAATGCGCCACTTGGTCCGAACCAATGACGACCGCCTGGGGGAAACGGACGGCGACCGCTGTAGCTTTTGCGATGGCCAGCCGTAGCGCTGTGGCTTCAGGGGCTTCGCCCGGCTGGGGGGTTTCGTCGGTTTCAGGGGCGATGCACTCAAAGGGCAGGCGTAAGCGCTCGAGTAGCGCTTTGCGGTAAGGCGAGGTGGAGGCGAGGATGAGTTGCGGGAGCGTTGACATGATCTTGTTTTGACAGGTTTTTTTGTCGATGATATCATCTTGGGTTTAGATCTTTACGGCATTTCTTCTATTCGCCCCGCCACTTTATGTTGGTGGACGGGTTAGCGGATGGGTTGGTGGATGGTTTTTCTTGAAAGCGACTTGTGCAGATCGACGGGTTCCGTTTTGCCGAACACGGCGAGAAGCAACAAGGGGTATTGCCCCTCGTATCATTTACGCGTTTGCGTGATGTGTTGCGCGATACGGAAGGTGATGTGCAGTATTGCTTGACGGGTACCCGAGAATCGCAGGGTCGACTTGCGCTACGTTTGCAGCTCGACACCGCGTTACAACTCACCTGTCAGCGATGTTTAGAACCCATGCGCCTACCGGTGCATACCGATGTCATGTTGATTTTGGCGCGAACAGAAGCAGAGGTCGAAGCCGGTGGCGATGACCCAGAATCACCTGATCGCGTGTTGGCCTCGTCAGCGATGTCTGTGGACGGGTTGATCGAAGATGAATTACTGCTGCTGGTGCCGTTTGCACCACGGCATGCAGCGCAGTGTGTCTTGCCTGATCGTGTGCACCACGCAATGCCTTCAGAAGACACAACCGGATCACTTGGAAAGTTACGTCACTTGCTCACCAGCACTGACAGCCGTAAACCGAATTGACGAGAGGAGTTTCATCATGGCAGTTCAGCAAAACAAAAAATCGCCTTCTAAGCGGGGCATGCATCGGTCACACGATTTTCTGACCAACCCAGCGTTAGCCGTTGAGCCGACTACGGGCGAAATGCATCTTCGCCACCACATCAGCCCCACCGGCTTTTATCGTGGCAAAAAGGTGCTCAAGACCAAGGGCGACTGAGTTCGTTTTGCCATGGGCACGGCTAAACGCGCCGCGCCCCTCTTGATATGAACACCACCATCGCGGTTGACTGCATGGGAGGCGACCACGGTCCACACGTGATCGTGCCTGCAGCGCTCGCTTTTCAGCGCGTCGAGCCTGGCATCGACCTCATTCTTGTTGGCATTGCCGATGTGATTGAGGCCGAGCTCAAAACGCAAGGCGTCATCGCTGGTTCTCGGCTTCGCATACGACATGCCTCCGAAGTCATCGGTATGGACGAAGCGCCTGCCGTCGCCATGCGTAGCAAAAAAGATTCTTCGATGCGCGTGGCGGTTGATTTGGTCAAGCGCGGCGAAGCCCATGCCTGTGTCAGCGCAGGAAATACCGGCGCGCTGATGGCGATCTCGCGCTTCGTTTTAAAAACACTCAATGGCGTTGATCGTCCAGCAATTTGTACGGTGTTGCCCTCCACGCAAGGTCGTGTGTATGTGCTGGACTTGGGTGCAAACGTGGATTGCACTGCCGAGCATTTACTCCAGTTTGGTGTGATGGGCGCCAGTTTGGTTGCGGCGGTTGAGCATAAAGATCGCCCAACCGTTGGTCTGCTTAATATCGGTTCAGAAGAAATCAAAGGCAATGACGTCGTCAAGCAAGCCGCCGAGCTGTTGCGCGTGAGCGGCTTAAATTTTTACGGCAACGTCGAAGGTAACGACATTTTTAAAGGCACCACAGATGTGGTGGTGTGCGACGGCTTTGTGGGTAACGTCGCGCTCAAAGCCTCTGAAGGTATCGCTCAAATGATGGGCGGATTTATCAAAGAAGAATTCACGCGCACTTGGTGGACAAAACTGTTGGCCTTGATTGCGCGACCTGTGATCAAGGCATTTCGCCATCGGATGGATCATCGACGTTACAACGGTGCAAGCTTATTGGGCTTGCGTGGCATTGTGATCAAGAGCCATGGTTCAGCAGATGTCTTCGCGTTTTCGCAAGCCCTACATCGTGCGGCCGAAGAAGTGCGCAATGGCGTTGTTCAAGGCATTGCACATCGTATGGATCACATGCAACCCGTACGGACCGACGCATGATTTACGCGCAGATTGCTGGCACTGGGAGCGCTTTACCTAGTCAAGTGATGACGAATGCGCAACTGCCTGCATCACTTGAAACCAGCGACGCGTGGATACAAGAGCGTACCGGCATCACGCAGCGACACATCGCCGCGCCAAACCAGCTGGCCAGCGATTTGGCGCTTCAAGCCAGTCGTCAAGCATTAGCGGCGGCCAACCTATCGGCCGACACCATCGATTTAATTATCGTGGCGACCTCAACGCCAGATTATGTTTTTCCGAGCACGGCATGCTTGTTGCAAGCCAAACTCGAGGCATTTAACGCAGCGGCATTTGATGTGCAAGCCGTCTGCACGGGATTTATCTACGCCTTAGCAACCGCAGAAAAATTTATACGCAGTGGTTCACACCGTCATGTGTTGGTGGTCGGCGCAGAAGTGTTCTCACGTATTCTTGATTGGAACGATCGCAACACCTGCGTATTGTTTGGTGACGGTGCGGGCGCCGTTGTACTGCGTGCCTCAGATCAACCCGGTATCCATGCGTCGGTGCTGCACGCTGATGGCCGTCACGCAGACATTCTGAGCGTACCGGGTAACGTGAATCGCGGGCAGATCGAAGGCTCCGCGTTTTTACAAATGGCGGGCAATCAAGTGTTCAAATTTGCCGTCAAGGTGTTGGATGAAGTGGCGCGAGAAGTGCTTGCGCAATCTCATGCAACACTTGAGCAAGTCGACTGGTTGATTCCTCACCAAGCCAACGTGCGGATCCTAGAAGCCACCGCGAAACGTTTAGGGATTGACCCAGCGCGCGTGGTGATGACCTTAGACAAGCATGCCAATACATCTGCCGCGTCGATTCCTCTTGCGTTAGATGATTACATTCGGTCCGGCAAAATCACGCGTGGGCAGCGTCTGCTTCTGCAAGGCGTTGGCGGCGGTTTTACCTGGGGTGCGGTCTACGTGACCTACTAATCAACGGTGCGCACATGAAATTAGCCATGGTGTTTCCTGGTCAAGGTTCTCAATCGGTTGGTATGTTGTCGGCTTATGCCGGACTGCCCGGAGTGGATGTGGTTCGTACAACCGCGACGTCGGTCCTTGGCGCGGCGTTCACTACGCTGCTCGACG
>CANIIA010000135.1 GCA_947467435.1 Betaproteobacteria bacterium | reverse complement strand
TTGACTGATGCGTGAATAGGCGCGTAATCCACCCAACCGCGCGCAAGTGCGTGCGGATCTTCAAACCAATCGCTAATGTTATTCACGCGATTACACAACACGTCGGCCGCGTCCAACGCCTGTAACCATTCGTCTGCAGTGCGCTTGGCGATTTCTTTGGCCACGATGCTTTGTAGTTCGGCCAAACAATCTGCGCGCTGGGTAAAGGTGGCGTAGCGCGGTTCGTTCAGTAGATCGGTGCGACCCATCACCTGACACAAACCCTGCCAATGCGATTCTTTAGATAAGCCAATGATGATCCATGCGTCGCTTGCGCGATAAGAGCCAGCTGGTGAATTAATTACCCGAGGGTGTTCGCCTTCAAGAGCGGCTTCAATCACTTTCTGGCTAATAAAGGCGCTGGCTGATTGCGCCAAACTCACATCGAGATGCTCTCCTCGTTTGGTTTTGGCACGACGTGCCAACGCGGTGGCTACGGCTTGAAACGAATACAAACCAGTGAGCGTATCCACGACTAAAAATCCCACGCGATTGGGTGCGCCGGTGCTATCGCGATTGAGTGCCATAAACCCGGTGTAAGCCTGTAGCACCGAGTCGGTACCAGGACGCTCTGCGTAGGGTCCCGATTGTCCAAAGCCACTCACCGATAAATACACCAAGCCAGGATTATTTTTAGACAGCGCCTCGTAACCCAAACCTAATTTGGAAGCAACGCCGGGACGAAAGCTTTCTAGAAACACATCGGCCGATGCAGTGAGCCGTTGCATGATTTCTGCTGACGCAGGATTTTTTAAATCCAGCACGATGCTTTGCTTACCGCGATTTGCCGAGAGCGCCAGCGCACTGTGATCGCCGTAACGGGTACCTAAAGCACGGGCCCAATCGCCTTGCGGTGGCTCGATCTTGATGACTTCTGCACCGTGTTGCGCGAGCAAGGTTGCGCAATACGGACCCGCTAACCCTTGGCTCGCGTCAATGACTTTGAGTCCGGCATAAGCCAGTGTGGATTCTTCGTTCATAACCATCCTGATTTTTTAAATCGATAAAACAACCAAACATCGACAATCAGCATCGCGCCGACAGCGAGCGGATAACCCCAAATCCATTTCAACTCGGGCATATGCTCAAAGTTCATGCCGTAAATACCGGCAATCATGGTGGGGATGGCCACCAGTGCGGCATATGCTGCCAATCGTTTGGTGGTCTCACTCTCGGTGAGGGTGATCAGCGAAAGATTGACGGAAATAGCAGTCGTGACCATCTCGCGCAACGATTCGATGGATTGATTTAAGCGCACCAAATGATCATAAACGTCACGGAAATAATCTTGCATGCCGTTGCACACCGGCGGTACGCGCCCACCGTAGAGTTTGCCGACCGCATCAAGTAAAGGGGCGGCCGCGTGCCGCAGCGTCATCAGTTGTTGTTTGAGTTTGTAAAGCGATTCGACGTTTTCGCGTGCTGAACCACCCGAAAAAATGCGCGCCTCAATTGTTTCGAGGGTTTGTTCTAGATTATCGAGAATCGGAAAATAGCGATCGACCACCGCATCCATTAAGGCGTACAACACGTAACCAGCGCCACGTTTTAAAAATTCGGGCTCGCGTTCGCAGCGTTCGCGTACATCTTGAAAACCACGTTGCGTGCGATTGCGTACGGACAACACAAAATTTGCCCCGACAAATACATCGACTTCTCCGATGTGTAGTTCGGTGTGGACCAGCTCGAGCGTTTGAATCACGGCAAATAGCGATTCGCCGTATTCCTCAATTTTGGGACGTTGGTGTCCGTGTTGTGCGTCCTCTACGGCCAAGGGATGTAAGCCAAATTCATGCTGCATTTGCAGCAGTTCTTCAGCAGTGGCGTCACACAAGGCCACCCACACAAAGCAATCTGGCCGCGCCACGTATTCGCTGATTTGCTCGCGCGTCACTTGGCCGATGCGATAACCGTTCTGGTAGGCAACGCAATTAATGAGCATAGGGGCTGAGCCGGGCGTCGAAAAAGGAGCGGAAAGAAAGAATTTACAGGGTGCAAACAGACGCACCATCTTAGCAGTGCGGACATGATTTACATCAATCGGATAGTGAACCGCTCGCGTAGAATCGCTACATGGCATTACCAGTGCGTTCGCTCAAATTTTGGCTATTGTTGGTCCTCGCCACACTCTTGGTGGCAGGGGCCTTGCGTTGGTGGTGGGGCCCAGCAGTACCGGTGGTGCGTGTGCAGCGCGCCGCGTTGACGCAAACCGTGGTGGCCACAGGACGCATGATGACGCCGCAGCGCGTTTTGGTGGGGAATGTCGTGGTGGGTACGGTAGCGCAAGTGTTGGCCCGCGAGGGCGATGCAGTGCGCGCGGGCCAGGTGTTAGCAACCCTGCATGCAGAAGAGCAACGTGCAGTCTTAGCACAGGCCCAAGCCACATTATCCGAAGCGCAAGCGCGCGTTGCGCAATTGCAAACGCAAACGGGACCCGTGGCTGAAGAGGGTGTACGTAAGGCGCAAGCTAATTTACGTAGCGCACGGGATGCACACACCCGAACGCAGCGTTTAGCGACACAAGGATTTTTTAGTCAGTCAGCCTTAGAGGAAGCCGATCGTGCGCTCAAGGCTGCGCAAGCCGACCATGAAGTAGCGCTGGCGCAAGCCTTAGCCAATCGACCGCAAGGTGCGGAACAGATGTTGGCGCATGCACGGCTCGAACAAGCACGCGCTGGCGTGGCCTTGGCGAGTGCGCGCGTGGCACAAACCGCAATCCGTGCCAGTGCCGATGGAACCATTCTTCGTCGTTTGGTTGAAGCCGGTGATGTGGTGGCATTGGGTCGACAAATGTTTGAGTTGTTGGTGACTGGCGAAACGCAGGTGAGCGTGTTGGTCGATGAAAAAAATTTAGCTTTTTTATCCCCTGGGCAAACAGCACGCATTGCTGCAGATGCGTTTACTGATCGTCCAATTGCTGCACAAGTGTTTTGGATTGCCCCATTGGTCGATGCTCTGCGCGGTACCGTCGAGGTGCGTTTGCGCGTGACTGAACCCGCGACTTTTTTAAAACCCGATATGACCGTGTCTGCCGAAATGATTGTGGGTCAACAGTCAGACGCGTTGGTGCTTCCTGCACTTGCGGTGCGTGACATCACCAGTACCACGCCGTGGGTTCTGACTGTACGCGATGGACGTGCTGTCCGCGTTCCAGTCAAGCTCGGGTTGCGTGGTGAGGGGCACCTAGAAATTGTTTCAGGACTGAGCGAAGGTGATGCCGTCATATCGATTGCATCGAACATTCAGTCTGGCTCGCGAGTCCGCGTGCAGCATACACCGTGATGTATCCGCATGGTTTGCGCAGGGCAGTACAACCGCGGGCGTTGCTTAGACGACGCCCAGCTGACTGACGGTCATGCGGTTTGAATGGATTGTGGCGCTGCGGTTTTTACGTGAAGGGCGCATGCAAACCCTATTAATCATCACCGGCGTGATGATTGGTGTAGCGGTGATCATTGCACTGAACGCGCTCATTACGGGCTTACAAGAAAGTTTAATTACACGCACCTTAGGTTCACAAGCGCATATTGTGGTGCGCCCCCCCGAAGAACGAGCGCTGCCGGTGTTACCGCGCGATACCACCCCCATCACCGCGCATATTGATAAGCGTGCACAACGGTTGCGCTCGATCGATCAGTGGTCGCAAATTTATACTGAGATCGAACGTAGTCCGGGTGTGGTTGCTGTCTCTCCGATGGTATCGGGTGCAGCGTTAGCGGTGCGTGGTACGGCCTCGCGCGCCATTGTGTTGATGGGGGTTGATCCTGAGCGCTACGCACGCATCGTGAAGCTCGATGACAAAGTAGTGCAGGGTGTGTATCGGCTGTCACCCGGCACGGTGTTGATTGGTGTGAATTTAGCCAGCGATTTGGGATTGGCCGTTGGCGACAAGCTGCGCATTCTTACCACCGAAGACCGGGCAGACACTTTTACAGTGGCTGGGTTATTTGATATTGGCACACGCGATTTAAATCGGCGTTGGGTCTTTGTTCATTTACCAACAGCACGCTCGCTTCTGGATTTGCCCGGTGGGGTGTCTAACATCGATGTCGCTGTGGCGGATGTGTTTAGTGCTGAAACCGTGGCGCGTACGATTGAATCGCAAACGGGGTTACTTTCGGAAAGTTGGATGCAAACCAACGCGCAACTGTTAACAGCGCTACAAAATCAAACAATGACCAATCGTATGATTCGTCTATTTGTTGTCATCATTGTGGCGCTGGGTATTGCCAGCGTGTTGGTCGTGTCAGTGGTGCAAAAACAAAAAGAGATTGGCATCTTGCGTGCAATGGGTACCTCAAGGGGCAAAGTCATGGCGATTTTTTTGATTCAAGGTGCTGTGGTCGGTGCCGTGGGCGCCTTGATGGGATCGCTGTTGGGTGGGCTATTGATTGTGTTGCTATCCGATTTCATGCGTAATGCTGATGGCTCGCGGCTGTTTGTCGCACATTTTGACCTACAGGTGTTTGGTAGCGCGGTATTGATCGCTATCGGGAGTGGGTTGTTGGCGGCAGTCATGCCCGCGCGTCGCGCTGCACGGATGGATCCGGTGGCAGCAATTCGCGGATGAAACCCGTGCCAGAAATTTTGCAGCTCAGCGCCGTGCGTAAAAGTTATGGGTTGGGTGAGTTAAGCACGGAAGTGCTCCATGGCGTGGATGTGCATCTCAACGCAGGCGAATTTGTTGCGTTGGTTGGCCCTTCGGGTTCGGGTAAAAGTACCTTGCTCAATATCATTGGTTTACTGGAACGACCTAGCGCTGGGACGGTACGTGTGTGCGGTGAAGAAACCGCCACGCTTGATGATGCAGGGCTCACACGATTGCGCGGACGATCACTCGGGTTTGTGTTTCAGTTTCATCACCTGTTGCCTGCGTTCACTGCGCTAGAGAACGTGTGCATGCCATCACTGATTGATCGCGGTTATCCAGACGCAGAATTACAAGCGCAAGCGATGGCGTTGCTCGATCGGGTTGGTTTGCATGACCATGCGCAC
>CANIIA010000134.1 GCA_947467435.1 Betaproteobacteria bacterium | reverse complement strand
TCGCGCGCGAATATGAAAGTGGCTGTGCTTTCAAAAGTGTTTCCGACGCGCTCGCATACTGTTGCTGCGCAAGGCGGCATTGCGGCGCCTCTTGGAAATTCCACGGAAGACAACTGGCACTGGCATATGTACGACACCGTGAAAGGTGCCGACTATTTGGGTGACCAAGACGCAATCGAATACATGTGTCGCCGTGCCTCTGAAGTGGTGATCGAGCTCGAGCACATGGGCATGCCATTTGATCGTCTTGAAAATGGCAAGATTTATCAGCGTCCTTTTGGTGGTCATACGCAGGACTACGGCAGCCCAAAAATGGCGATGCGTTCTTGCGCGGCGGCCGATCGCACGGGCCATGCGATGCTGCATACCTTGTATCAGGCCAACGTCAAGGCCAATACGCAGTTCTTTATCGAGTGGATGGCCTTAGACCTGATTCGTGATGCCGAAGGCGCGGTTGTCGGTGTGGTCGCGCTTGAAATGGAAACCGGCGAAGCGATGATCTTTCACGCTAAATCCACGTTACTTGCAACGGGTGGTGGTGGACGCATTTACGCCGCGAGCACCAATGCATTTATCAATACGGGCGATGGTATTGGCATGGCCGCTCGTGCAGGTATTCCGCTCGAAGACATGGAGTTCTGGCAGTTTCATCCCACAGGGGTTGCCGGTGCAGGCGTATTGATTACCGAAGGTGTGCGCGGTGAAGGTGGTTATTTACTGAATAAAAATGGCGAACGTTTTATGGAGCGCTATGCGCCCAACGCAAAAGATTTGGCCAGTCGTGACGTGGTGTCGCGCGCGATGACCACTGAAATTAAAGAAGGCCGTGGTTGCGGTAAAGAGGGCGATCATGTGCTCTTAAAGCTCGATCACTTGGGTCCTGAGGTCATTAATCATCGTTTGCCTGGAATTCGCGAAATCGCCATTAAGTTTGCCAACGTTGATCCAGTACGCGACCCAATTCCTGTCGTGCCGACCGTGCACTATCAAATGGGCGGCATTCCAACCAATTACTTGGGTCAAGTCGTGGTGCCGAAGAACGGCAACCCTGAAACAGTGGTGCCAGGTTTGTATGCGGTTGGCGAGTGCGCTTGCGTGTCAGTCCATGGAGCCAATCGGCTTGGTACGAATTCGTTGCTCGATCTGGTGGTGTTTGGTAAAGCCGGCGGCGAACAAGCAGTGGCGGATATTCGCAAACAACCCGGTTCACTGAAAGATCTTCCTGCTGATGCCGGAGACTATTCACGTGCGCGTTTGGCACGATTGGCTTCTGCCCGCTCGGGTGAGCGCGTCGCCGATGTTGGCAATGCCTTACGTCGCACGATGCAAGCGCATTGCGGCGTGTTTCGCTTTCCTGACATGCTCTCCGAGGGCGTCCGCCTAATGGGCGAGATCGCAGAGCGCGCTAAAAACACCTATATCGAAGATCAGTCCAAGGTCTTTAACACCGCGCGTATCGAAGCACTTGAGCTCGATAATTTAGTGGAAACCGCAATGTCGACCATGGTTTCTGCGGAAGCGCGTCGAGAATCACGTGGAGCGCAAGCCCGCGAAGATTTTCCTGATCGTAATGATGCCGAGTGGATGAAGCACACCCTTTGGCATAAAGAGGGCAACAAGCTTGAATACAAACCGGTGCATCAAAAGCCGCTCACCGTTGAAGAGTTTGCGCCTAAGGTGCGGACCTACTAACGCTGCGGTTGTTTATCTTTTTATTTAACGTGACGATTTCTCTCGCCGCCTTCGGCTGAACAAAGGTACTAAACGATGCGATTCTCCATCTACCGCTACGACCCAGACGTTGATGCTCGTCCTCGCATGCAGGAATACGACATTGCGCTCGAACCATCGGACCGCATGCTGCTCGATGCATTAACGCGCATCAAGATGCAAGACGACTCCGTGTCGTTTCGTCGCTCATGCCGCGAAGGGGTGTGCGGCTCGGATGCGATGAATATCAACGGTAAAAATGGCTTGGCCTGTGTTACGAAGCTGGCCGATCTGCCTGAGCACGTCACCTTGCGTCCGTTGCCTGGACTGCCTGTCGTGCGTGACCTGATCGTGGACATGACCCAGTTCTTTAAGCAATACCACTCGATCAAGCCTTACCTCATCAACAACGAACCACCCCCCGAGCACGAGCGCTTGCAATCGCCAGAAGATCGCGAGGAGCTCAACGGTTTATACGAATGTATCTTGTGTGCATGCTGCTCGACGTCGTGCCCCTCGTTTTGGTGGAATCCGGACAAGTTTGTTGGCCCAGCTGGCTTATTGCAGGCCTACCGTTTTATTGCCGATACGCGCGACCAAGCCACCAGCGAGCGACTCGATAACCTGGAAGACCCGTATCGTTTGTTCCGTTGCCACACCATCATGAATTGCGTGGATGTTTGCCCGAAAGGTCTCAATCCAACGCAAGCGATTGGCAAGATCAAAGACATGATGGTCAAGCGGGCTGTTTGAGTCGATCGTGTCAGAGATGCTTGCACAGCCGCTTGCGCGAGAACGTCTAGAGCGTTTGAAGTGGAAATGCCGGCGTGGATTATTGGAATTAGATATTGTCCTTGGTCGTTATCTCGCCGCGCGCAATGGTTGCTTTGCCGCCGAAGAAATTGCTGCACTCGAAGATCTACTTGATTCTCCCGATAACGACCTGTGGGATGTGGTCGCCGGGCGAAGTGAACCGGCGCATGCGCGCCATCGCGCAGTGGTTGATGCCCTTCGCGCTATTTGAACCTAGCCCCCACAGTTAGAAGAAACCGGAGACGCTCTTGGATAAGAAAGCCACCCTCAGTCTCAATGACGGACGTTCATTTGAATTTCCAGTATTGACCGGATCCGTTGGACCAGAAGTGATCGACATTCGGTCGCTGTATGGCAAATCCGGCATGTTTACTTATGACCCGGGCTTTCTGTCGACGGCCAGTTGTAATTCAACAATTACTTATATCGATGGTGATGCTGGTGTGTTGCTTTATCGTGGCTATCCGATCGAGCAAGTGGCCGAGCACTGCGATTTTCTTGAAACCTGCTACTTACTTTTAAACGGTGAGTTGCCCAATGTTGGGCAAAAAGACGAGTTCGTGACCACGGTGACACGTCACACCATGGTGCATGATCAACTCAATCGGTTCTTTACGGGTTTCCGTCGTGACGCCCATCCAATGGCGGTGTTGGTTGGCGTGGTGGGCGCGCTGTCTGCGTTTTATCACGATTCACTAGACATCAATAATCCTGAGCATCGCAAGGTCTCAGCTTTTCGATTGATTGCTAAGCTGCCCACCATTGTGGCGATGGCTTATAAATACAACATCGGTCAGCCGTTTATGTACCCACGTAATGATTTGTCGTATTCGGCGAACTTCATGCGCATGATGTTTGGTGTGCCTGCGGAAGAATATAAGGTCAATGACGTGTTGGTGCGTGCGCTTGATCGCATTTTGATTTTGCATGCCGATCACGAGCAAAACGCGTCGACTTCGACAGTGCGTTTGTCCGGCTCATCGGGGGCCAATCCGTTTGCATGTATCGCCGCGGGAATTGCCTGTTTGTGGGGCCCAGCGCACGGCGGTGCCAACGAAGCGGCGTTAGAAATGCTCGAGCAAATCGGCGACGTCTCAAAAATCGGCGAGTTCATTAAACAAGTGAAAGACAAGAACTCAGGCGTGAAGTTGATGGGCTTTGGTCACCGTGTTTATAAGAACTATGATCCACGCGCAAAACTGATGCGCGAAACGTGTTACGAAGTGCTCAATGAACTGGGCCTGCAAAACGATCGCTTATTCAAGCTGGCAATGGCGCTCGAAAAAATTGCGCTTGAAGATGAATATTTTGTCTCGCGCAAACTTTATCCGAACGTAGATTTTTACTCGGGGATTGTGCAGCGCGCCTTAGGTATTCCGGTATCAATGTTTACTTGTATTTTCTCGCTAGCGCGTACGGTTGGTTGGATTGCGCAGTGGCAAGAAATGATTTCAGATCCAGAGTACAAAATTGGTCGACCACGTCAGCTGTATCGTGGCTCGGTGCCACGTAATGTCGTGCCATTGGCTAAACGCTGAGCGATCGATTGAACCGAAAACGGCGGGTGTCTCCCGCCGTTTTTACATGTGGAGAATGTCGTCATGATGAAACAATTTCAATCTAACTCTTATTTGTTCGGTGGCAACGCGCCATTCATTGAGGACTTATACGAGCAGTATTTGGTGAACCCCGCCGCGGTTCCAGATGGATGGCGCGAATATTTCGACCAAATGCAATTGATGCCTGGTAGTGCGGCTAAAGATGTGGCGCACGCGCCGGTGGTTGAATCGTTTGTTCAACGCGCTAAAGCAGGTCAACTCAGCGCTGGAAGCACGTCCGGTCAAGCCGGCATTGCCGCGCATGAGCGACTGCAAGTCGCCGCACTGCTATTGGTGACGCAGTATCGAATTGCAGGGTCGCGTTGGGCGACCTTAGATCCGTTAAAGCGCATGCCGCGTCCGGCTGCACCAGAACTTGAAACGGCTTACTATGATTTAGCTGAGTCTGATTTAGACATCGAGGTCAATGCCGGTTCATTTGTTGGACTTGAGCGCTGTACCTTGCGCACTTTGGTGCAAGCGCTGCGTGACACTTATTGCCGAAATATTGGTTTTGAGTACATGTTCGTGAGCGACCGTTCGCAACGGCGTTGGATTCAAGAGCGGATCGAACCGGTTCGCGCCATGCCGAGCTTTGGCCCGGCCTACCAAAAACGTATTCTGCAAAAACTCACCGAAGCAGAAACACTCGAAAAATATCTGCATACGCGTTTTGTTGGACAAAAACGCTTCTCTCTTGAAGGTGGGGAAAGTCTGATCCCTGCGGTGGATGAAATCATTCAACGTGCCGGAGCGCAAGGCGTGCAGGAAATGGTCATCGGGATGGCCCACCGCGGACGTTTGAACGTGTTGGTCAACGTGCTGGGTAAAAGCCCCAACGATTTGTTCTCTGAATTTGAAGGTAAACACGCCCATGCGTTGCCGATGGGCGATGTGAAATACCACAACGGATTTTCATCTGACATCACCACGTCAGGTGGTCCGATGCATATCTCGCTGGCGTTTAATCCGTCACACCTCGAAATCGTTA
>CANIIA010000133.1 GCA_947467435.1 Betaproteobacteria bacterium | reverse complement strand
TGCGGTACCCACAATCAATGTCGCGGCAATGTGCGCGAGTGGATCTTTTTTAAGTCCAGCAATGCCTGCCGAAATACATTCGCCAATTCTGATCGATGCCATCGCAACCCCCGCTTGAAGCGTGGCCTGCTGCATGCGCTTTAGGCCACGTATGAGTGTGAAAAATTGTGAACAAGAAACACTGAATTATAGGCCGCGAGCTTGCACAGCCATTGAAAGCTTTTTTAGTTTGATTGTCGCGAAGCCTGGCTAAGTTTGCTGCAAAGCACCATAATCTGGGTAGATAGCTGGGTTTAGGTTGGGGTTTTTTCTTTGGGTTGTTGTAAAATTCCGTTATCGACTCAAGCAAATGCGGGTTTAAAGAGCAACCGCCCAGCGCAGGTTTGTTCAAGCCGCATGCTTTAGCCGCTTTCAATCCCCAGGGAGACTGATCCAATGAGTGAAGCAGAAAACGCCACCCCTCCAGCCCCGAAAAGTAAGGTTGTCGCTGGCTTGTTAGCCATCTTTTTGGGTGGATTTGGTATTCATAAATTTTACTTGGGCTACACCACGCCGGGTCTCATTCTGTTGGGTGCCTTTGTGTTGGGATCGGCTTTATCTTGCGTGGGTATCGGTATTCTTACGCTGTCGATCCAAAGTATTTTAGTGTTGGTCGAAGGCATCATCTACCTGACCAAATCAGACGAAGAGTTCAATCGTCTGTATGTTGAGAATAAAAAGCCCTGGTTCTAAACAACCCGAGCAATATGCTGCGAAAATGGCTGCTTCGGCAGCCATTTTTTATGGCGCCAAATTCATCGAAACATTTCTCCCATCAGAAAGCACGCGCATGGAACTGTCCGCAGACGAAGTCAAAGAATACTGGCACGACTACTGTCAGCGAAAAAATGTTTCTGCAGAGCTAATTGCACGCGGCGACCGTCAAATCGAAGCCGATCCCGAGTATTGGGCGGATCATACGATGGCTGAATTACTTAAAAGTCTTAGCGCCTGATACATGCGGCGCTGAAAGCGCCTATGATCTGCCTGTGGTTGCGCGCATTGCGTGCCCCGACAAAGGCGATCCATGGATGCGTTGCAAATTTCGGAGTTGCGATTTCGACGGCTATTTGAAAGCGCGCAAGACGGCATCCTATTGCTCAATGCCGAGACTGGCATCATCGAAGAAATCAATCCGTACTTAGTCAAGCTGCTTGGTTACACGCACGAACAGATCGTGGGCAAAGCCTTGTGGGACATCGGACCGTTTCGTGATGTGCCGCAAGCACGCCAAGCGTTTGTAGAGTTGCAGCGTGTGGGGTACATCCGCTATGAACATCTACCGCTGCAAACAGCGTCCGGTACGTTAGTCGACGTCGAGTTTGTCTCGAACCGCTACGATTGCGGTGACATTGCAGTCATTCAGTGCAATGTACGCGACATCACCGACCGTGTGCATACCGAGCAAGCGCTACGTACTAGCCTAGAGCAATCGATTCAAGCGATCGCGCTGACCCTTGAATTGCGTGATCCTTACACCGCGGGCCATCAACGACGCGTATCTTTGTTGGCAGTTGAGCTCGCGCAGGCGTTAAATCTGAGTGCCGAGCAAACCGACGGGCTACGCTTAGCCGCATCGATCCATGATCTTGGAAAAATTAGTATCCCGGCAGAAATTCTGGTTAAACCGGCGGCGTTAACCCCACTCGAAATGCAGATGATCCAAGAGCATCCAGCAAAAGGGCACGAGATCATCAAGCACATCGTATTTCCTTGGCCAATTGCAGAAATTATTTTGCAGCATCACGAGCGCATCGACGGTTCGGGCTATCCACATGGCTTACGTGGTGAAGAAATTTTGCTCGAAGCGCGCATTCTTGCGGTGGCTGATTCGGTCGAGGCCATGGCCTCGCACCGCCCTTATCGCGCCAGCATGGGCCTTACCTATGCCATCAATGAGCTAAAACGATTAAGAGGCATCGCGTACGATGCGCACGTGGTTGATGCGTGTGTGCGAATACTCAGTGATCCAACCTACACCCTGCCGCAATAACCGGAAAACAACATGACCAATCAAGCGATCTACGACCGACTCGGTCAACTCGAACGCGAGGTGTCGAATTTGCGTGAGGGTTATCTCATTGTGAATAAGCGCTATAGCGAAGCGCTCACGGTGCTCAAAGAGTTGATCGGGCACGCCACCGAAGCGGCGCAACGCGCATCCACCGCAGCACAAAAAGCGGCCTTGGCTTGTCAGCGCGCAACCCTCGCAGCCAAGGCTGCAGCCGATCACGTTGTGATTGAAGCGGCAGAGGCGGCTGCCGATGCTGCGCAAGCCGCTGCAGAAAGCGCCGCTGACGCCGCTGCTGCCTGTGCTGCTGCCGCTGCCGCCGCCACCGCCGCGGCAGCACAACAAGCAGAAACCATTGCGATGCAAGCGGCCAGTCAAGCTGCAGCTGCCACCAAGCTCGCCACAGAGGCCGCAGCCAACGCCGCTAAAATGGCGACGGACGCAGTCAACGCTGCGCGTAGCGTGAGCAGTAAAGGTTATCCAAAAGACGATAAATGATGCTGATGCGTGTCTGGCTCGCCGGATTATTTTTATTTTGTTTGCAAGGTCAGCTCAATGCAGCTTTGCCGCAGGTGCCCACACGCGGTGGCGTGCCGACACTTGCGCCGCTGGTCGCGCAAGTCACACCCGCGGTGGTCAATATTGCGGTGATCACACGCGCACCAGAAGAAAATCATCCGCTCGCGCGGGATCCGTTTTTTCGGCGCTTTTTTGGTTTGCGATCGGCAGAGCCACAAGTCTCGGCGGGTTCTGGTGTGATTGTTGATGCGCGTGCCGGTTACGTGCTCACCAATCATCATGTGATCAAAGAAGCTACCGAAGTGTATGTCACGCTCAAAGACAATCGACGCTTTCCAGCGCGTTTGATTGGTAGCGACGCCGGTACTGACATCGCGTTACTCGCCATTGCACCGGAGGGCTTAAGTGAGTTGCGTTTTGGCGATTCGGATGCATTACAAGTCGGCGATTTTGTGTTGGCGATTGGTAATCCGTTTGGCATTGGACAAACCGTCACTTCGGGGATCGTGTCTGCGCTCGGGCGCTCGGGATTGTTGCCAGAAGGCTTTGAAGATTTTATTCAAACCGATGCATCGATCAATCCGGGCAATTCGGGTGGCGCACTGATCAATTTAAAAGGCGAACTGATTGGCATTAACACGGCCATCATCGGACCGTCGGGCGGTAATGTAGGGATTGGTTTTGCGGTGCCGACGAGTATCGCGCGTGCTGTGATGGCGCAATTGATTCGCTTTGGAGAAGTGCGTCGAGGCCGCTTGGGCATCAGTATGCAAGATCTCACACCAACCTTGGCCCGCACATTGGGAGTGAGTGCACGTGAGGGTGCGGTGATTGCACAAGTGCAACCCGGTTCTCCTGCGGCGCAAGCCGGTTTGCGCGAGGGTGATGTCGTGCTCGCAGTCAATGAACGTGCGGTGCGTGGGTCAGCTGATTTACGAAATCGTTTTGGTTTGTCGCCTGTGGGTGAAGTGTTAGAGCTACGTGTTGCGCGTGGAGCAGAGGAACGTCGTGTGCGCGTGCGTATAGGTGAGCTTGAATCAAGCGCAGTGGCTGGCGCAGAAGCATTACCTCAACTGGCCGGTGCGGCATTGGCTAATGCCGAGCGTTCGGTGGGACCGATTCGTGAACCTGTGGTGTTGGTCACACGTGTGGAGCCTGGCAGCATTGCATTTCGTACAGGCTTGCGCGCGGGCGACGCAATCATTGGTGTCAATCGCCGTCGCACAGGTTCAGTCAATGAGTTGTCGGTGTTGCTGCGCGGAACAGATCGAGCGCTACTCAACGTTTTGCGTGGCGATACGCTACTCACCATCGCGTTACGCTAAGTGACTGGCGTTGCGCCCGGTCGCTTTTAGATCGCGGCGTCGTGACACTACTCGCGAACGCGTGCGAGCTTCATCACTTCTGGTAAGCGACGCAGCGCGCGCATCACCCGCGCCAAGTGACTGCGGTTGCCCACTTCAAGCACAAAACGCATTGTGGCATACACACTAGAGCGATCTTCATCAGTGGAGATCGAATCAATGTTTGATCCAGCCTCGGCAATTTCAGCGGCCACTTTGGCGAGTACGCCGCGTTGATTTGTCACCGTCGCAAGAATCGCGCATTGAAATAAACGCGTGGTGTCACTGGCCCACTCGACATCAATCCACTGCTCGGGCTCGGTGCTGCGTGAACGCTGAATGTGTCGACAATCGGAGACATGCACCACCAAGCCTTGGCCTTTTTTCATCGAACCAGCAATCGCATCACCCGGAATTGGACGACAACACGAGGCCAGTTGGATCGCCGTGCCCTCGGTGCCACGAATGACTACGCTGGCCGTCGGGCGTGTGGATTGGCGCAACTCTGCGCTGTCTGTTCGACGCAATAAACGACGCGCAACAACAGCGGGTAAGCGCTTGCCCATCCCGATATCTGCGAGCACTTCGTGTCGCGTGTTTGCGCCACCTTCTCGAATTAACCGTTCCCATGCTGCAACATCGGTGGTGAGTAAACTCGCATCGAGCGCACGCAATGCTTGTTCGAGCAAGCGTTCACCCAACGCAGCAGATTCGTTGTACTGCATCGTTTTGAGAAAGTGACGAATGTTGGAGCGCGCTTTTCCTGTGCGTACATATTGCAACCAACCTGGATTGGGCTTGGCGTGGCTCGCCGTAATAATTTCGACACGATCGCCATTACGAAGTTCGGTACGTAACGGCACGAGCTCGCTATTGACCTTAGCGGCCACGCATCGATTGCCGATATCGGTGTGTACAAAGTAAGCAAAATCTACCGCGGTGGCACCACGCGGCAGTGACAGGATTTTTCCTTTGGGCGTAAAAACGTACACCTCATCAGGAAACAAATCGATCTTCACGTGCTCAAGAAACTCGTGTGGATCGCCAGATTGATGCTGAATTTCGAGTAACGACTGCAACCATTGATGCGTTTTTTTCTGTAACTCAGAGAGCGTTGCTTCGTCTTCTTTGTACATCCAGTGCGAGGCTACGCCCGCTTCGGCCACGCGGTGCATTTGTTCGGTACGGATCTGAATTTCCATGGGCGTGCCAAAGGGCCCAATCAAGGTGGTGTGTAGCGAGCGGTAACCGTTGGCTT
>CANIIA010000132.1 GCA_947467435.1 Betaproteobacteria bacterium | reverse complement strand
CGTTCGCGAAAAATTCCTTTGGGGTTATTACGCATGAACACGTACTGCGCCCATTGCGCGTCGTTGAGTTCAGACGGCGAGTGGGGGTAGGCGACGTGGGCTTCGCCGCCGTAACCAAACTCAGTTTCGTCACGCACACCACACCAGGGGCAGCGGATTTGTAACATCAGTGGGCCACCGCGGCTGCGCCGTGTTCATCGATCAGTGCGCCAGTGGTAAACCGTTCGAGCGCAAACGGTGCGTTGAGTGGATGTGGTTCACCGGTTGCGATGGTGTGTGCAAATACCCAGCCCGATCCGGGGGTGGCTTTAAATCCGCCGGTGCCCCAGCCGCAATTAATGAATAAATTTCGCACCGGTGTCTTAGAAATAATCGGCGAGGCGTCAGGGCAGACATCCACGATGCCACCCCAAGTACGCAACATGCGCACGCGGCTCAGTATCGGAAACAACTCGATCAACGCAGCCATTTGGTGTTCGATCAAATGAAACGAACCACGCTGACTGTACGAGTTGTAGGCATCGATGCCAGCACCGACGACGAGTTCGCCTTTATCAGACTGACTCAGGTAGACGTGCACCGCATTGGACATCACCACGCAAGGATGAATGGGTTTGAGTGGCTCGGAGACAAGTGCCTGTAAGGGATGACTTTGCAGCGGCAAGCGTATATCGGCCATCGAGGCAAGTACCGACGTGTGTCCCGCGGCCACAATGCCAACCTTATTGGCCAGAATGGTGCCGCGCGTAGTGCGCACCCCGGTGATCTGACCATCCTCACGCAGCATGCCGATGACTTCGCAGTTTTGAATGATGTCGACGCCGAGGGCATCGGCAGCACGCGCGTAACCCCAAGCCACGGTGTCGTGGCGTGCCACACCAGCGCGACGTTGCAGGGTGGCGCCGAGCACCGGGTAACGTGCGTTCGGTGAAACATCGATGATGGGACAAAAATCTTTGACCCCTTGTGGATCGAGCCACTCTGCATCGATGCCATTGAGCTTGTTGGCTTCAACGCGACGTATGCCTTCGCGGATATCTGACAAGTTATGCGCCAGATTGAGTACGCCACGCTGACTGAACATCAAGTTGAGATTCAGCTCTTCTTTGAGCCCTTCCCAAAGTTTGAGTGCGTGTTCGTACAGCGCACCGCTTTCGTTCCATAAATAGTTAGAACGAATGATGGTGGTGTTACGCCCCGTGTTGCCGCCGCCGATCCAGCCTTTTTCGAGCACGGCGATATTGGTCATGCCGTGATTTTTTGCGAGGTAATACGCGGTGGCTAAGCCATGACCGCCACCGCCAATGATGATGGCGTCATACCGTGGTTTGGGGGTGGCGTCGCGCCAAAACGGGGTCCAGTTGCGGTGACCCGTGGCTGCGTGGCGCAACAAGCTCAGGAGCGAGAAATTTTGCATTGGCATGATTGAGGAAGATCGTAGTCCTGGGACGGATAATTAACTTTCACTTTTACGACATCTTGTTTAATCTATACGTCAATCTTCAGCGGAGCGACGTGTATGCCGTTGCCCAAAAGTAAGCGCATCGCCACGCACGACGAGGCGCTCGATTCAACCAAGGAGACGCCGCGTTTGCGCGTCGGGTTTGTGCTCACGCCGCGCTTTACCTTGACCGCGTTTGCTGGATTTGTCGACGCGTTACGTTTGGCCGCGGATGAGGGCGATCGCAGTCGCCCCATCGATTGTGCGTGGGCCATTTTAGGTGACCCAGCGCAACCGATTGTGTCCAGTTGTGGTGCCTCCATGGTACCGACCCACAGCATGAAATCTGCAGAACGCTATGACTACATCGTGGTGGTGGGCGGCTTGTTACATGGCGGACAAAAATTACTCGCGGGGACCGCAGGTTTTTTGCGCGAGGCTGCGCGCAGCAAGATTAATTTAGTGGGGGTCTGTACGGGCTCGTTTGTGTTGGCGCGCTTGGGGCTACTGCAAGGATATGTGACCTGTGTGAGTTGGTTTCATCGTCAAGACTTTGAGCGTGAATTTCCGGCGCAACGGGTCGTGAGCAATCGCATGTACGTCGTCGACCGTGATCGACTCACATGTGCCGGCGGCACCAGCGTTGTGCACTTGGCCGCGCAGTTAATTGAACGCCATTGTGGTCGTGCGTTGGCCAATAAAAGCTTGCGCATTCTGATCGAAGATCAGCCATTACCAGCCAATACCTTACAACCAGAGTCGGTTGTGACGCGCAGTGCAGGCGACAGTGTGGTGCGCCGCGCCATGCTGTTGATTGAAGAGCGTTTGGCGCAAAGCGAGGCGCTGGCCGATGTGGCGAATCATCTGGGTATCAGCATGCGACAGTTAGAACGTCGATTTGAAGCGGATGTCGGAATGACGCCGCGCGCCTATCGCCAACAATTGCGCCTCGATCGGGCGCGTTGGATGATCGAGCATACCGACCTGTCGGTGACCGCGGTGGGCTTGGAGTGTGGCTTTGGTGACTGCTCGCATTTTTCGAGGGCATTTATGGCGCACTTCTCTCAACCTGCGTCAACGATGCGGCGCCAATCGCGTGCGAACCGTCGCGCGAAAGCATAGATTAATCTGCGACAATTCAACCAAACCTCTTTGACTCTGGAGCACGGATGGCCGCGTTGTTGGACCGCAGAATACCAAGTGGAGCCGCGTTGGTGCTGCCAGCGTTGTTCTTGGTCGCTGCGTTTTTGCTCGCGCCATTGGCGTTAATTTTTCGCTACAGCTTGGATGTGTACGACCCAGCAAAACTGATGTTGGGTGTATTTAGCGCAAAGAATTATTTACAGGCTGTCGTCGATCCGTTTTATCAGCAAGTGCTTTGGACCACCGCCAAGATTGCGGGTTTGTCGACGGTGATTGTCATGCTGCTGTCGTTTCCGGTGGCGTATTACATTTCACGCATGCCCTCAGAGCGCATGCGCAGTGTGCTCATTATTCTGACGGTGCTGCCGCTGTTACTGGGCAATGCCGTGCGTTCGGCTGCATGGATGGTGGTGATGGGCACCAAAGGCGTGGCTAACGCGCTCATGTTGAGCGTGGGTTTGATCGCTGAACCAATGAAAATTCTCTACACACCCACTGCGGTGGTGATTGCGCTGGTGTCAGTGTTGTTACCTTTTGCCATCATCACCTTGCAATCCGTGATGGATTCGATTCCAACGAGTTTGGAAGAGGCGGGTCAGTCGTTAGGTCATTCACCCTTGCGAACGGTGTTGAATGTGGTGTTGCCCTTATCGATGCCTGGCGTGGTGGCCGCTGGCGCGATTTGTTTTGCGTTGGCGATGAATGCGTATGCAACGCCGGTGTTGATTGGTGGACCGAAGATGCAAATGATGGGTCCGGTGGTGTATGAGCAAATCGTGAAAGTGTCGAATTGGCCATTTGGTTCGACGTTGGCGTGTATGTTGATGTTGGTGACCTTGGTGCTCACTATCGTCTCGACGCGTTTTTTAAGTCGACGGTATTTTTAAGATGCCAACCTTCACGCTCGGTCGGCTGTTGTTTACGACGTTGGTGTGGTCGATCATCGCTTTTGTGGTCGCGCCGCTGCTGGTCATTATTTGGGCGAGTTTTTTTGCTGATCGCATCCTGACGTTTCCGCCGAGTGGTTATACAGTCGATTTTTTTCTTCGTGCTTGGGCCTTGAATGATTTTTCTTCAGGCTTCTTAATGAGCGTTCAAGTGGGGGTATGTGCCACCTTGGGTTCATTGCTCTTGGGTGTGCCGGCGGCATTAGCCATCGAGCGCTTTACGTTTCGTGGCGCAGAGATCGCACGTCAAGTATTGCTCTCACCGATGTATGTGCCGGCGATTGTGGCCGGTGCTGCGGTGTATATCTATTTTGTGCAATTTGAAATCCTCACAGAAATTCAGTTGGCAGCCACTTTTCCTGGTTTAGTGATTGCGCATACGTTGGTGGCGCTGCCTTGGACGATGCGTTTGGTCTGTGCTTCGTTAATGACCGCCAACGCCAGTTCGGAAGAAGCTGCGCGCAGTTTGGGAGCCAATGCGCTGCAGACGTTTTTCTTGGTGACTTTGCCGATTATTCGTCCCGGCATCATTGCCGCCGCCATGTTTTCGTTTATTGCATCGTTTTCTGATTTAGAAAAATCGCTCTTTTTGGTGGGTCCAGGAAAAACAACGCTGCCGATCGCGATCGTGAATTATCTCGAGTGGAATTTAGACTCGACGATCGCCGCTGTGGCGACGGTGCAAATTCTTATCATTGCAGTGGCATTGTTGATCTCTGACCGCTTCGTCAAACTCGGAAAGGCGTTCTAGCACTATGGCTGGCGTAACTCTAAGCAAGATCACGAAAACCTACGGCGAGGTTCGCGCGGTTGACGCAGTGTCATTACATATACGTAATGGTGAATTACTGGCGTTGTTGGGCCCGAGCGGCTGCGGTAAAACCACCACCTTGCGCATGATTGCTGGTTTCGTCACACCGACCGAGGGCCAGATTCGGTTTGGTGAGCAAGAGGTCACGCATGTGCCGGTACATCATCGTCATGTGGGGATGGTGTTTCAGGGCTATGCATTATTTCCGCATTTAAGTGTGGAAAAAAATATTGCGTTTGGGCTGCGCGTTCAGCGTTGGGATGCCGCGCGTAAAGAAAAAAAAGTCGCGGACATGCTGCGTTGGGTGCAGCTCGAGGCAATGGCCGAGCGTATGCCGCGAGAGCTTTCTGGTGGACAGCAGCAGCGTGTGGCGTTAGCCCGCGCGATGGCAATTGAGCCGGCGGTGCTTTTATTGGATGAGCCTTTTTCTGCGCTCGATGCAAAATTACGCACGCAGATGCGTAGCGAAATTCGCGAGCTGCAAAAAGAGGCTGCAATCACTTCCGTGTTTGTCACGCATGATCAAGAAGAAGCAATGGCCATTGCGGATCGGATTGGCGTGATGAATCAAGGTCGTCTCGAGCAACTTGGATCCGCGGAGGATCTATATCAGCGTCCTGCCTCGCGCTTTGTTGCGACGTTTATTGGTAAATGTAATTTGCTAGAAGGGCGGGTGGCGGCCGAGGGACGTTTTGAGTTGCAGAACGGTCAGGCGTGTGGTTTTACAACGGCACCTGCAGGTGCGTTACATGCCATGTGTTTTCGTCCTGAACACGCTCGACTTGCACTCTCGTCACCGACCAATGGAAATGCACTTAAAGCCACCGTTCGTACCGTGACCTACTTGGGTGCGCAAACCGAATATGAGCTGCGTACTGCTGCGGATGAGCGTTTGTTGGTGAGTGTCGCCTCCGATGCATCACGTCATGCCGTGCAGG
>CANIIA010000131.1 GCA_947467435.1 Betaproteobacteria bacterium | reverse complement strand
GCGTAAGGTCAAGCATCCCGTGATTGGAAAAATCATGACCCGCTCGAGCAAGTACCACGCGCACGCTGAAACCAATGAGTACAAAGAGGGTGATTTGGTCGAGATCGCAGAGTGCCGGCCAATTTCTAAAACCAAGGCTTGGACGGTCACGCGCTTGCTAGAGAAATCGCGCGGCGTATAAGTTTTATTGGCCTAACGGCAAAATATATTGCCTGGGCGTTGTTTTTAGTCGTATAATCTAAAGCTTTTCCGCGTTCAGCGTGTCGCTGGATGCGGGTTCTTCCCGAACGGGATCCAAAACTGCTCGCACCACTCGTGGTACAGGCAAGTTGGATGGAGAAACAACCATGATTCAGATGCAGTCCATTTTGGACGTCGCCGACAACACGGGCGCGCGCGCCGTGATGTGTATCAAGGTGCTGGGCGGATCAAAACGTCGCTACGCCTCGATTGGTGATGTCATTAAAGTCAGCATTAAAGATGCTGCTCCACGCGGTCGCGTGAAAAAAGGCGAGATCTATCATGCGGTCGTTGTGCGCACCGCTAAGGGCGTGCGCCGTCCCGATGGGTCATTGATTAAGTTTGATGGAAATGCGGCGGTATTACTTTCGGCAAAACTTGAGCCGATTGGTACGCGTATTTTTGGCCCGGTGACGCGTGAACTGCGCAATGAGCGCTTCATGAAGATCGTTTCGCTTGCACCGGAAGTCCTGTAAGGAGTCACACATGAACCGCATTAAAAAAGGCGACGAAGTGGTGATCATTACTGGGCGTGACAAAGGCAAGCGTGGTGCCGTGTTGCGTCGTGTGGATGACTCTCATTTACTGGTCGAAGGTATCAATCGCGTGAAGAAGCATCAGCGTCCAAACCCGGCAAAGGGTGAGACCGGTGGCATCGTAGAAAAAGATATGCCGATTCACATCTCCAACGTCGCTTTGTTTAACCCAGCGACGCAAAAAGCCGATCGCGTTGGAATCAAGGTGCTTGAAGATGGCCGCAAGGTACGCGTCTTCAAGTCCAACGGCGAACAGGTCGAGGCGTAAGGAGCGCACATGGCAAAAGCACAAGCTCAACAATCCGCGGCCGCGCCTGGTAAGGCTCGTTTGCACGCGGTTTATCAACAGGCCATCGTGCCGGAGTTGATGAAAAAATTTGGTTATAAGTCGGTCATGCAGGTCCCGCGGATTCGCAAGATCACCCTCAACATGGGCGTCGGTGAGGCCACCAATGATAAAAAAATCTTGGACCACGCTGTCAGTGACTTAACCAAAATCGCTGGACAAAAACCCGTGGTTACCAAAGCGCGTAAATCGATCGCGACCTTCAAGGTGCGTGCCGGTTATCCGATTGGCTGCATGGTGACGTTGCGCGGTGCGCGCATGTATGAATTTCTTGATCGCCTCGTGACGATTGCGATTCCACGTATCCGCGATTTTCGCGGTATCTCTGGTCGCGCGTTTGATGGACGTGGCAATTACAACCTCGGCGTGAAAGAGCAAATTATTTTCCCCGAAATCGACTATGACAAAGTGGATACGCTGCGTGGCATGAACATCAGCATCTCCACTTCCGCAAAATCCGACGAAGAGGCCCGCGCCTTGTTGGCCGCGTTCCGCTTCCCGTTCAGGACCTGAGGGTTTAGATATGGCCAAACTTGCACTGATCAATCGTGAACAGAAGCGGCGTAAGACAGTCGCTAAATTTAAAGCGAAGCGCGCCGCGCTGCTCGAGGTCATCCAATCGGCATCTGCTTCCGATGAAGAGCGTGACGCAGCACGGACGAAGTTCCAGGCATTGCCGCGTAACGCTTCACCATCACGGTTACGTAACCGTTGTGCTCTAACGGGGCGTCCGCGTGGCGTCTATCGCAAGTTCGGCTTAGGCCGTAACAAGCTGCGCGACTTGGCAATGCGTGGCGAAGTGCCGGGCGTCGTCAAGGCCAGCTGGTAAGGAGAGCCGAATGAGTATGAGTGATCCAATCGCCGACATGCTGACGCGTATTCGCAACGCGCAGATGGTTGGCCATACCGATGTCGTGATGCCAGCCTCGAAGCTGAAGGCCGCCATTGCAAAGGTCCTCAAAGACGAGGGCTACATCGATGACTTCGTGCAACGTGAGCACGAGGGTAAAAAAGAACTGGCGGTGAGCTTGAAGTATTACGCTGGCCGCCCAGTGATTGAAAAGCTCGAGCGAATTTCTAAGCCAGGCCTACGCGTCTACAAGGGACGTGATGGAGTGCCTAAGGTGATGAACGGCTTGGGTATCGCAATTCTTTCGACGTCGCATGGCGTCATGACCGACAGCAAGGCGCGCGCAACCGGTGTCGGTGGCGAAGTGCTGTGCATCGTTGCCTGAGGAACTGACGATGTCTCGTATCGGAAAAAATCCTATCCCTGTGCCCAAGGGCGTCGATGTGTCGATGGTCTCTGGACAAATTACTGTGAAGGGCCCGTTGGGCTCTATCGCCCGCCCGCTCGATCCCAATGTCGGCATCGAAAACGCCAACGGACACTTGCAATGTGCGGCGCTTGGTAACTCACGTCATGCACGCGCCATGTCAGGCACCATGCGTGCGTTGGTTTCAAACATGGTTGTTGGCGTGACCAAAGGTTGGGAGCGCAAATTGCAACTGGTGGGCGTGGGTTATCGTGCCCAAGCGCAAGGTGACAAACTCAACCTCACGCTGGGTTTTTCGCATCCCGTGGTTCACCAAATGCCGCAAGGCGTCAAGGTGGCAACCCCAACACAAACAGAAATTGTGCTCACTGGCATCGACCGTCAATTGGTCGGGCAAGTCGCCGCTGAGGTCCGTGCATACCGTTCACCAGAGCCATACAAAGGTAAGGGTGTGCGTTATGTCGATGAAACCATCGTCTTAAAAGAGACGAAGAAGAAGTAACGGAGTTTGATGATGTTCGACAAGAACGAAGCGCGACTGCGCAGAGCAAGACAGACTCGGTTGAAAATTCGCGAGTTAGGTGCTGTTCGCCTAACGGTAACGCGATCAAACAGCCATATTTATGCGCAAATTACTGCAGCCGACGGCTCGAAAGTAATTGCCGCGGCCTCTACTGTAGAAAAAGAAGTACGCGCCAAGCTGGGTCATGGCGGCAATGTGAAGGCGGCCGAGTTAATTGGTCAGCGCATTGCTGAAAAAGCCAAGGCAGCTGGCATTGATACCGTCGCGTTTGACCGCGGCGGCCACCGTTATCACGGTCGCGTCAAGGCACTCGCAGAAGCTGCGCGTGCCGGCGGCCTGAAGTTCTAAGCCAGGGGATACACAGATGGCGAAGATGCAACCAAGAATGCAAAGCGAAGATCGCGGTGATGGTTTGCGCGAGAAGATGGTCGCGGTCAACCGCGTCACCAAAGTAGTGAAAGGCGGCCGAATCCTCGGTTTTGCTGCGCTCACTGTGGTTGGTGATGGCGATGGTGGGATTGGCATGGGCAAAGGGAAATCACGCGAGGTGCCTGTCGCCGTACAAAAGGCGATGGATGAGGCGCGTCGTAAATTGGTGAAAATCAATTTGCGTAACGGCACCCTGCATCACGCGGTCATTGGTCGCCATGGTGCGGCCGTGGTGTTGATGCAACCAGCCTCTGAAGGTACTGGAATTATTGCTGGCGGGCCGATGCGCGCCGTGTTTGAAGTGATGGGGATCACCAACGTCTTAGCTAAATGCTTTGGCTCAACCAATCCATATAACGTAGTGCGTGCAACCTTAAATGGCTTGCAGGCAATGAATACGCCTTCGGAAATTGCTGCCAAACGCGGCAAGTCCGTTGATGAAATTCTTGGACGGGCATAAACATGGCCGACAAACGCGTCAAAGTTAAACTGATCAAGAGCACTGCTGGTTGCAAGCAAAGCCATCGCGACACCGTGCGTGGTTTGGGTTTGCGTCGGATTAACCATACGGTTGAACTTGAAGATACGCCTGCGGTTCGAGGCATGATCAACAAGGTTTTTTACCTCGTTCAGGTTGTGGCCTGAGATGGAGAACAGCATGCGTCTAAATGATCTTCAGCCGGGTGAAGGTTCCAAGCGTCCTCGCCGTCGTGTGGGTCGCGGGATCGGCTCAGGTTTAGGTAAAACAGCTGGCCGTGGACACAAGGGTCAAAAATCTCGTTCGGGTGGTTTTCACAAAGTTGGCTTTGAAGGCGGTCAAATGCCTTTACACCGCCGCTTGCCTAAGCGTGGATTTACTTCACTTACCCGCGGGCTAAACGCGGAAGTGCGCTTGGATGAAATAGAAAAGCTTGAGGTTGCTGAAATTGATTTAGCAGTTTTGAAAGCTGCTGGTTTTATTCGTCGGGATGCGCTCGGAGCAAAAGTGATTCTCTCCGGAAAACTCACGCGCAAGGTTGTGCTTAAAGGCATTCTTGCGACCAAAGGTGCGCGCGCAGCGATTGAAGCAGTCGGTGGCAAGATTGAGGAGATTCAGCCGGCCGCGTAATGCGTCCTGACTGAGACACCGATCGTGGCCACCGCGCTCCCACAAGCCAACAAATTTGGCGACCTGAAAAAAAGGTTGCTGTTTTTGCTTGGCGCATTGTTGGTTTTTCGCATCGGTGCACACATTCCTGTACCTGGTATTGATCCGAATGTACTGGGTGATTTATTCAAGAGCCAGCAAGGCGGCATCTTGGGAATGTTCAATATGTTTTCAGGTGGCGCGTTATCGCGCTTCACGATTTTTGCTTTGGGCATCATGCCCTACATCTCAGCGTCGATCATCATGCAGTTGATGACAACGGTCAGCCCGCAATTAGAAGCGCTACGCAAAGAAGGTGAAACCGGCCGACGCAAGATCACGCAGTACACCCGTTACGGGACAGTGATTCTGGCGGTGTTTCAGGCCACTGGAATTTCAGTCGCATTGGAGTCGCAAGCCGGATTAGTGTTGGAGCCAGGATTGCTCTTTCGTGTAACAACGGTCACTACGTTAGTCACAGGAACGATGTTCTTGATGTGGCTAGGTGAGCAAATCACTGAACGTGGATTGGGTAACGGTATTTCGATCATCATCTTTGGTGGTATTGCCGCCGGTTTACCAAACGCCATTGCCGGCATGCTGGAGTTGGTACGCACGGGCGCCATGCATCCAGTCACTGCACTCGCAATTGTGGTTGCTGTTGTGATGGTGACTGCGTTGGTGTGCTTTGTTGAACGCGGTCAGCGTAAGATTTTGGTTAACTACGCCAAGCGACAAGTTGGTAACAAAGTCTATGGCGGTCAGGCTTCGCATTTGCCGTTTAAGCTCAATATGGCCGGTGTGATTCCACCGATTTTTGCCTCATCGCTGATTCTTTTTCCTGCCACCGTATTGGGTTGGTTTGGAAGCGGTGAGGGCATGGTTTGGTTGAAAGATT
>CANIIA010000130.1 GCA_947467435.1 Betaproteobacteria bacterium | reverse complement strand
TTTCATTTAGCCGCCATTGTTTCCGGTGAAGCAGAAGCCGATTTTAATAAAGGATACCGTATTAATTTAGATGGCTCACGACAGTTGTTCGAGGCCATACGGCTGGCAAGTTCGCAAGAACCTTACTTTCCGCGCGTGGTGTTTGCTTCTTCTCTTGCGGTGTTTGGTGCACCACTGCCAGATATCATTTCTGACGATTACCTTCTGGCACCACTCACCAGCTACGGTACGCAAAAAGCAATCAGCGAATTATTGCTCAGCGATTACACTCGGCGTGGATTCATGGATGGGATTGCGATCCGTTTACCAACGATTTGCATTCGCCCCGGTCAACCGAATCGCGCTGCATCAGGATTTTTTTCCAATATCCTGCGCGAACCCTTGTCAGGAAAAGAAGCTGTGCTGCCGGTCAGTGAAGATGTCCGTCATTGGTTTGCTTCTCCACGTTCAGGCGTTGGTTTCTTGCTGCATGCAGCGGCAATCGATTCAAGCCGTCTGGGTGGACGTCGGGCGTTATCCATGCCCGGCGTGTCGGCTACCGTTGGTGAACAATTGGCTGCATTACAACGCGTTGCTGGCCCCAAAGCGCTTCAGCGCATTCGTCGACAACCTGATCCAGCCATCCAACAAATAATCGATTGCTGGCCGCGCAGCTTTGATGCCGCGCGTGCGCTCGCGTTGGGTTTTCGTGCAGATGCCTCAATGGACGACATTATTCAGGTGCATATAGAAGATGCGATGCACGGCCAACTTTCTATCTCTTAAAAACGAATCCTGATCATGCAATTCTCATTTTTCTATCCGCTAAGTCATGCCCCACGCGCTGCGCTTATTCTTGGCATCAGCGGTCTGATCCCGTTTATCGCACTCACTTTTTTTGCGGGATATCTGGCCATCACATGGTATGCATTTTGGATGCAGCTGCTTGCGCAATATGCAGCACTCATTTTGTCTTTTGTCGGCGCACTGCATTGGGGTTATGCAGTCATGAGCAAAACGCAAGGATTACGGGCATGGGTACAGTACGGATGGAGTGTCGTGCCAAGTTTGGTTGGTTGGACAGCATTGCAATTACCCGTTTGGCACGCGTTGCGCTTACTGGCCGCCATGTTGGTCTTGAGTTACGTGATTGATCGAAAACTGGCCACGCAACACGACACCCCAAATTGGTTGATGCCTTTACGTGCGCTCCTTACATCCGTGGGATCGTTATCGCTACTGATTGCCAGTTTTATCTAGTTGACCGAGATCACACAAAAACAGGGCATCGGTTGCAATGAGGCCTAGAAAAAAATTCTCGTTATCGATGCGTGAGCTAACTCGTTAACGACGACAAAAACTGCACTAACTCTGGCGTGCGCGGATATTGAAATAGTGTTTCTGGCGCCCCCTGCTCATGCACGCGGCCTTGGTGCATAAAAATAACTCGATCACTGACTTTGCGAGCAAATCCCATCTCATGCGTCACCATGAGCAAAGTCATGCCATCGCGGGCGAGCGACTCGACGACAGCGAGCACCTCGCCCACCAACTCAGGATCGAGTGCAGAAGTGATTTCGTCACAGAGAAGAACGCTGGGTGACATCGCTAACGCACGGGCAATCGCTACGCGCTGCTGCTGACCGCCCGAGAGTTGTTCTGGAAAGGCATCGATTTTTTCTGCGAGCCCCACCCGCCGTAATAATTCCAGAGCACGCGTTTTAGCGTTTTGAGCAGAAATACCTTGAACTAAAGTTGGGGCTAGCATGATGTTCTGACCAACAGTCAGGTGGGGAAAAAGATTAAAAGACTGGAAAATCATCCCAACTTGCTGGCGTAACGTGCGCATCGCTTTAGCGTTGTGATATTGCAAGGGCTGCCCTTGCACAAAGAGTTGGCCGCTATCAAATGATTCAAGACCATTGATACAGCGTAGCAGCGTACTTTTTCCAGAGCCACTCTTTCCAATGATCGCGATCACTTCGCCCGCTGCGATTTTAAGGTCAATCCCATTCAGCACGCGCACCTGGCCAAAGGATTTATACAACCCTTGAATATCGATTGCAGTGGTTGAATCAACGACTGTAGACATGCAATTGGCCTTCTAACTTACGCGCATAAGCACTAATCGGATAACAGATCAAAAAATACAGCAGCCCAACGCACGTGAACACCACAAAGGGTTTAAAAGTTGCGTTCGTGATCATTGTTCCTGCTTTGGTGAGCTCAACAAAACCAATCACGGATGCTAAGGCCGTTCCTTTGACGACTTGCACCAAAAAGCCAACGGTCGGAGGCACTGCAATCCGCGCGGCTTGCGGCAAAACGATAAACCGAAGCTGTTCAAGAAAATTTAATGCAAGACTTTGAGCCGCTTCCCACTGTCCCTTTGGAATCGCTTGTACGCAGCCGTGCCAAATCTCGCAAAGGAAGGCACTGCTATACAAGGTTAATGCAATCGCAGCCGCCGTCCAGGCCGAGGTTTCAACACCGAACAGCGCCAAACCAAAATAAGCGAGAAATAATTGCATCAATAACGGCGTACCCTGGAACAAGCTCACATATATCGATACAGCACGCTGGAGTACGCGCATCTGTGTGGTGCGTACGACTAATAGTCCAAGGCCAACCAAGCCACCCCCCACAAAGGCAATCAGCGACAAGACAATTGTCCAACGTGCGGCCAAGAGCAAATTACGCAAAATATCCCAGATCGAAAATTCAACCACGCGACGCACCAAATACAAAACGACGGCCAAACCATTGAAAAAAATGGCGCACAAACACCGACAACACTAAATACAACACCGTCGCGACGATGAAAGCCTCAAACGCACGAAAATTTCGGCTTTGTATCAAGTTGGCTGCGTAGCTGAGTTCTTCAGTAGAAATTTGACCGCATACCGCCGAGCCCAACATCACGATGATGATCTGACTCACCAGCGCAGGCCACACCCGCTGCAATGCTGGGGGCAACACCACCCGAGTAAACACCTGTCGATGGGTGAGGGACAAACTCAGTGCAGCCTCTATTTGTCCGCGCGGTGTCGCTTGGATGCCGGCGCGGACAATGTCAGCAGAATAAGCGCCGAGATTAATCACCATCGCTAACACTGAGGCAACCTCAGCGCTCAAACGTATACCAGCAGCTGGCAGTGCGAAAAAAATAAAAAATAGCTGAACAATAAAAGGGGTGTTTCGGATCAGCTCAACATAACCTACGATGAATGGGCGACACCACTCAGGTCCTTGCGTGCGCAAATAAGCACAGACAGTTCCCAGCAACAAGCCGAAAAAAGTAGATGCTGCAGTGAGCAAGAGTGTCCATGCGATACCCGTCAATAACAGTGGCCACTCTTCGAGTACCGGAAAAAATTCAAGTGCAACACGCATGGGTACAACAACAATCAATCTGGCAGTTGACCGGCACCACGCGCGAGCCACTTTTGCGCCATTTTGTCGAGATCACCCGATTTTTTAGCCTCAGCAATAATCGCATTCACCCGCACGCGCAAGCTCTCCTCCCCCTTTGCAACGCCAATGAAATTCGGGCTGTCTTTCAGAAGCAACTTATATTCAGCATTTAATTGCGGATTGCGCTGAATCATATTGCTAGCCACAGAGGCGCCAGTTGCCAATAACTGCGTCTGTCCCGAGACAAATGCCGACACCGTGGCATTGTTATCTTCAAAGCGTTTGATCTCAGTACCACTGGGCGCGATCTTGGTTAATTCTTGGTCTTCAAGCGCTCCGCGTGTTGCAGCGATCGTCTTTCCTTTTAAGTCATCCACGCTTTTAATGCTTAGCGTTTTCGCGCCATAAATCGCCTGAAAGTACGGCGAATAGGCGGCAGTGAAATCAATGACTTTTTCGCGCTCAGCATTTTTTCCTAAGGTTGAAATCACCAGATCAGCTTTTTTAGTTTGCAGATAGGCAATCCGATTCGCGCTACTCACTGTGACTAGTTCAACTTTGACACCGAGCTTTGCACCGATGTAATTGGCCATATCAATGTCCAGCCCCTGCGGCTGGAGATCCGTCCCCACAAAACCGTACGGAGGAAAATCAACTGGGATCGCAATTTTGATCAAACGATTTTTCTGAATCGTCTCGAGGGCTGTTTGTGCGCCGGCACAGCCAGACAACGCCAAACCAACGGCTAACACCACGAGGCTAAGAATTAAGCGCAAGAAACGATTCATGTCAAAGACTCCATATTAAAAAGGACGGCAAATGGGGCGCAGCAATGAAGGAATATCAGGAAAATTGTCTCACAGATAAAAAAATTCTCGCAGTGGCGCGCTTCGTCTCATGGTGGCCCAGACGATCATCACCCGACAGTGGGCGCAAAGTGACAAGCAGCCATCTGCTCAGCAGTCACGCGACGCAGCAATGGTGCTTCGGTGCGACAACGATCAATTTGCTTCGGACAACGACCAAAAAAACGACATACCTTGGGGTCTGGATTAATGGGGGATCGTGGCTCACCAATCAAATCGGGGCGTTGATTTGAATGACCACCCAACATCGGGATCGACTGAATTAATGCTGCGGTATACGGATGTGCAGGCGCGCGAAAGATTTCTTCCGTCGGACCCTGTTCAACAATACGTCCAAGGTACATCACCATGACGCGTTCACATAGCATACGTACCACGTTTAAATCATGCGATACAAATAAATAACTCATACCAAGAGAAGCACGCAATTCTGCCAAAAGTTGCAGGATCGTCACCTGCACAGAAACATCTAGCGCAGCAGTAGGCTCATCCAAAACCAGCAAGCGTGGTCGCAGCACGATCGCGCGCGCAATACCAACACGCGCTTTTTGGCCACCCGATAGTTGATGTGGATAACGACTTAATAATTCCAGAGCAAAACCTGTTTGTTGCGCGGCTTGTTCTACTTTGAGTTGCAATGCCTGATGGTTGGTCAAACCACCGAGTAAGCGTAACGGCTCTGCGATGGTGTCGAACGCAGTGTGTCGCGGATTTAAACTATCTGTTGGGTCCTGAAACACCATCTGAATTTTTGCGCGAAAGGCCGACTGCGCAAAATGGCGTGATGGAATAAATCCAATATTTCGCCCATTAAAAATCAGGTCGCCGCTATCCGCGTCTAGCATGCGGGTAATCAGACGCACCAGCGTTGATTTTCCGCAGCCCGACTCACCCACTAGACCCACGCTCTGCCCTTCACTGATCGTGAAGCTGACATCATCGACTGCGTGTAATAACGCACCTCGACCAACAGGAAATGTTTTACGCAGCTGGTCGACTTCAAGAATATTCATGGCAGATTGGCACACCAAACGTGATGGCTAGAATCAACCGCCACTTGCGGCACAGGACCCTGCTGACAACGGGCGATTGCGCGTGGGCAGCGCGAAAAAAAACGGCAGGCTGGCAGAT
>CANIIA010000129.1 GCA_947467435.1 Betaproteobacteria bacterium | reverse complement strand
TCGTGGTTCGAATTTAGATGCGCACATTGATTTTGCGCAAGTACCTGTCATCAACGAAGCCTTGCACTGGGCGCAGCAAGGCACACGCACTGGAGCCACCGAACGCAATTGGTCTGGATATGGCGGGGAAGTTGCACTGCCCAACAACGCGCCAGATTGGATCAAAACACTCATCACTGATCCGCAAACCAGCGGTGGGTTATTGATTGCATGCACACCAGAAGCAGAAGCCGCCGTACACGCCCTACTGAGCACACACGGATTTCTTGACGCCCAAACGATTGGACATCTACAAGCGCGCACCGATACAACGCTTGCGCATTTACGCGTTAGTCATCCCTAACGCAGTCAGTGAGGTGAGCGATTGCAACGCCGCACGCTCACGCATCGGATCAAAGAGCGAACGGCGTTGCAGCACAGCCGTTTGTAACTGCAGTAAAAAATTTTCTTCGGTCTCGGCGCGCAACAACAACGCGGCCAATGCCGATGCATCCTGCGTCGGAAAATACCCTGGATAGTCTGGGCCGAGTAACCCGATATTGCCTGCGATCCGCGAGGCCAAAATCGGCACGCCCAAGGCAACGGCCTCGGACACCACGTGCGCACCACCTTCCATGCGGCTAGAAATCACCATCATTTGGCTCCGTGCCAACCACCGCATGGTGATGTGATGAGCGCGTGCACCGTGCCAGTGATAACGCGGTTGCTGCTGCATCCAGCGCTGCGCTTGTTCGGCATACGCTGGATGCAAGGCCGCGCCAAAATGCGCCACACGAATTCGACTGCGTTGTGGCAAGTGCGCTAATGCTTGGGCCGTGCAGAACGGATCTTTTTCAGCGCGCAGATGCCCAATCACACTCACTAAAAATGAACGTTTGACTGCAGCGGTTCGCGTACGCAATTTCAAAGAAACAGATTGCTCAATGACGTGACACCGCGCTTGCAACTCGGCTGGGATCCTCTCTAATGCCTGCGCCTGCAGCACCACCAATTGATTCGCCAGTGTCAAAGATAAACGTGCTTGGGCATGCAATTCGAGATCGCGGTAAATATCCGTTCCGGTGAGTACCAACACGAGCGGGGATTTCGGATGGCGATCGCGCCACCGCGCGATCGAATCATGGCTCCGGTACGCATGCAAAGCGATCATGAAATCCGCTGGCTCATCTTGCCAATGGATCACGATCTGCACACGATGACCAAGCGCGCGCAGATGTCGCGCCCAGCGAGACGCGGTGGTTCCATTGCCATGCCCGCTCGCAGGCAACGAAGGCGTCACAATCACAATCTTCACCGGTTACTCCATCATCGAACGGCTCTCAGGCCATACGCCGCGCAAATCAACGCCTCATCCGCAAGCATCGATCAGTTTCGATTGTACGGCGAACTCGGAATCAAGCCACGCGAAGGCGCACATCCAAGTTAAAATTGCTGCATCCACTTTACTCGACAGACCACTCACTCCATGCGCGAACCTGCAAACCAGACGATTTACCTCAAAGATTACGCGCCGCCGACCTGGCGGGTTTCGCACCTTGAGCTGGATGTTGAGATTCGCGAACACGACGCACTGGTTCGTGCTCGGTTACAAGTGCAACGCGCAGATGACGCACCCGCCGACGCCCCGCTTATTCTCGATGGCGAAGAACTCACGCTGCAATCCGTGGCCGTCGATGGCAAAAAACTTGTTGCAGCCGATTACACCCTCAGCGCTGATCACTTAGTCATTGCTAACCTGCCCAGCCCGTGCATTGTTGAAACGCAATGCGTGATCGTGCCGCAAACCAACACCAAACTCGAAGGCTTGTACGCATCGAAGACGGGATTCTTTACGCAATGCGAAGCGCAAGGGTTTCGTCGCATCACCTTTTATCCAGATCGCCCCGATGTGATGGCGCGCTTTACCTGCACGGTACGCGCGGATCAAGACAAATATCCGGTCTTACTGTCGAATGGAAATTGCATCGCCAAAGGCCAGCAGCGTGGTGGTCGGCATTGGGCTAAGTTTGAAGATCCGTTTCCTAAGCCCGCCTATTTATTTGCTTTGGTGGCTGCACAACTCGATTTGCTCGAAGATACGTTCACCACACAATCGGGACGCAGTGTTCAGTTGGCGGTGTATGTTGAACCCGGCAAACTCGATCAATGCGACTTTGCAATGCACTGTCTCAAACAAGCCATGCGCTGGGATGAGACCGTCTTTGGTTTGGAATACGATCTCGATCAATACGTGATTGTGGCGGTGAGTGATTTCAATTCAGGTGCCATGGAAAATAAAGGCCTGAACATCTTCAATACGAAATATATTTTGGCTCGACCCGATACCGCGACCGATATCGATTACATGAATATCGATCGCGTGGTGGCACACGAATACTTCCATAACTGGACGGGCAATCGCGTGACGTGTCGCGACTGGTTTCAGTTGTCCCTCAAAGAAGGGCTGACTGTTTTTCGTGATCAAGAATATGGCTCGGACACGTATTCACGTGCAGTGCAACGTATTCAAGAAGTGCGTGGCTTACGTACCGCACAGTTCCCCGAAGACGCCGGCCCCATGGCGCACCCAGTGCGTCCGCCGTCTTACATGGAAATTCGAAACTTCTACACCATGACAGTGTATGAAAAAGGCGCCGAAGTCGTACGCATGCAACACACCTTGCTGGGTGCAGCAGGTTTTCGCAAAGGCATGGATTTGTATTTTCAGCGCCATGATGGACAAGCGGTCACCACCGATGATTTTGTGGCGGCGATGGCCGATGCTAATCAGGTCGACCTCACGCAATTTAAGCGTTGGTATTCGCAAGCAGGTACGCCACGTCTGACCGTGTCAGGACAATACGATGCGGGCCACCGGCGCTATACCTTGCGCATTCAACAAAGTTGTCCGCCGACACCAGAGCAAGCCAACAAGGAACCCTTTCATCTGCCATTTGCGGTTGGATTGGTTGGGCCCGATGGTCAGGACGTTGCGGGCAGTACGCGCTTAATTGAATTACGCGAGGCCGATCACACCGAAGTGTTTGAACATGTTGATAACACACCTGTGCCTTCACTACTGCGTAATTTTTCTGCGCCAGTGATTGTTGAATTTGCTTACAGCACAGAACAATTGACGCATTTAATGGCCCATGACAGCGATGCCTTTAATCGGTGGGAGGCTGGTCAGCGTTTGGCGACACAATTAATCCTTGCTGGTGCGCACACCATCCCGGCCGCTTATCTCGAAGCATGCGCGCGTATTCTCGCCTCTGCACACACCGATCCAGCGTTTGCAGCCGAAGCACTCACGCTACCGTCAGAAGGGACGCTGGCTGAGCATCTCGAGGTCGTTGATCCGGACGCCTTACACGCGGCACGCAATCGCTTACGCTTAGCGTTGGCCACGGGTTTGCGCGCGCACTTACTCGATACCATGACGCACATGCAGACACCGGGGCCTTACAACCCGAACGCCATGGACAGTGGCAAAAGAGCGCTCAAAAATTTGTGTCTCTCGCTCCTCATGGAACTCAATGACCCAGAGATTGTGACGCGCTGCGTCACGCAATTTGAAACTGCGAATAACATGACCGATCGCATGGCGGCGCTCACGTGCCTTGCCAATAGCGACTCGCCAGAACGTGCCAAGGCACTGAGCACGTTCTACACGCAATGGAAAGACGAACCCCTGGTGGTGGATAAATGGCTGTCCGTACAAGCCACGTCACGCTTAGCCAACACCTTGCAAGAAGTGCGGCGACTCACCACACATCCAGCGTTTGATTTACGTAATCCGAATAAAATTTATTCGTTGTTACGTGCATTTTTTTCGGGCAACCATGTACGTTTTCACGCAGCCGATGGCAGTGGCTACGCGTTTGCAGCGGACATGATCATTGCTATTAACGCACTCAACCCACAGGTCGCTGCGCGTATTGCAAGATGTTTTGATCGCTGGAAAAAATTTGATGCCTCGAGACAAAGTGCAGCGCGTCAAGCCTTAGAAAAAATTCGCGCCAGTGCAGATGTTTCTCGGGATGTGGCCGAAATTATCGAAAAGGCACTGGTCTAACGCGCATCAAACCATCCGGTCAAATCGCTCGAGGCGCGCCAGGTAACCACGGCGCAATCCAATGCAAACCAGCTCGCGTTCCGGCACGCGGATGGTATTCACAACCAATCCAACCACGATAACCACTCGCCTCAATGGCTGCGAATAAGTGCGCGTAGTGAACTTCGCACGGAATGGGTTCATGTCGATCGGGAACACCAGCAATTTGTATATGCGCCACATTCGACACATAGCGCTGCAACTTGGTTTGTAAATCGCCTTCGACAATTTGGCAGTGATAAAAATCCATTTGTACGCGTAAGTTCTGCGCGCCCACCTCTGCGCAAATTTCGTGTGCTTCGGCCTGATGATTCAGTAAATAACCAGGCACATCGCGCGGATTGATCGGTTCGATGGTCAGCGTCAGTTCGTGTGCAGCAACGTGCGCAGCGGCCCACGCCAGATTCTTGACGTAACACTCACGCGCGCGCATCCGATCAAGACCCTGCGGCAACAAACCCGCCATCACATGCACGGTGGGGCAGCGCAGTTGTTGCGCGTAGTCCAAGGCTGTATCGATCGAACGTTGAAAGGCTGCTTCTTGTCCGGGCACACCAGCCAAGCCTTTGTCACCGGCTGCCCAATTTCCGGGCGGCGCATTGATTAACACTTGTTGCACACCGGCATCGCGCAAATAGGCCGCGACCTCTGCGGCGGGATGTGCATAGGGAAATAAACATTCCACACCGGCAAACCCATCTTGCGCCGCCTGCGCGTAGCGCTCAAGAAACGGCCACTCGGTATACAACATCGATAGATTCGCGGCAAATCGCAACATAGAAAGCGATAGTAGCCCAGCGCCCGCTAAAATGCAGCGCATCTCCACGAAGGTATCGCCCCATGTCTACACAGGCCACGACGCCACGTCGCGTTTTACAACTGAACGATGCGCTCACCCAAACCATTGAAGTCGATTACCCTAAACCCGAACGCTTGGTCACGGGCAATCCGCGACGCGGCACGCAACAACTGTATAGCGCACCGGATGGACAGTTTTCTTGTGGCGTGTGGTCCTGCGAACGCGGTGCATGGCGTATTGAGTTTTCCGCGCATAAAGATGAATACTTTCATGTCCTCGAAGGCCACTTACAAATCACCGGTGCCGATGGTGTTGCGATTGCGTTTGGTCCGGGGCAAGCCGGCGTGATTCCTGCCGGCTTTAAAGGCGTGTTTGAAGTGCTGACGCCAGTCCGTAAGCACTATGTCGTGCGCGATGTGCCGGCACCCGCCATCGAACGGTAGGATACGAACACCGCTTCGCAAAATCAGGTATGATGTTGATTGTGGTTGTGCATCGCCTCATCCGGTTGGCGATCCCGCCCGTCCCCGACACC
>CANIIA010000128.1 GCA_947467435.1 Betaproteobacteria bacterium | reverse complement strand
CTCACCTTGGCCTCGATTGTCGAAAAAGAAACTGGGCGCGCTGCAGAGCGTGAAATGATTGCAGGAACGCTGGTGAATCGATTGCGTATTGGTATGCGGCTGCAAGTGGATCCGACGATTATTTACGGCATGGGTGATCGCTTTGATGGCAATTTACGTCGCCGAGATCTTGAGGCGGATGGTCCGTACAATACCTATACGCGAGGCGGTTTACCGCCGAGCCCAATCGCCACGCCGGGGTTAGCTGCGCTGCGGGCCACGCTGCACCCCGCGACGACAGATACTTTGTATTACGTTGCGCGTGGAGATGGCTCGAGTCAGTTTTCACGCACGCTGGAAGAACATAATCGTGCCGTTGCGCGTTATCAGCTCAAACAATGAGCGCTATTTTCTGAGGCCTGTATTTTTTATGCGCGGTAAATTCATCACCCTTGAAGGCGTCGACGGCGCGGGTAAATCCACCCATGTTGAATGGCTCGCTGATCAATTACGCAGCCGCGGACACAAAGTATTTGTCACCCGCGAGCCGGGCGGAACTGAACTTGCTGAATCGCTACGTTCTTTAATGCTGCATCAGCCCATGTCAGCGTTAGGCGAAACCTTGCTCGCGTTTGCAGCTCGTGAAGACCATGTACGTCGCTACATTGCCCCAGCGCTCGAAGCTGGTACGTGGGTCGTTTGCGATCGATTTACTGACTCTACTTATGCCTACCAAGGCGGCGGTAAGGGCATCGATGCGCAAGCCATTCAAACCCTTTCGCAGATGACGCATCCGACAGTCAACCCTGATCGTACGCTGATTTTTGATTGTCCTTGGGAGGTCAGTCAGGCACGGATTCGTAGCGGACGGCGTGTCCTGGATCGCTTTGAAAAGGAAGGACGCGATTTCTTTGAGCGGGTTCGCGGTGCTTATCTGCAGGCAGCGCAACATGAGCCAGCGCGGATTCGGGTCTTGGATGCAACGCAACCCGTTGAAGCGATTCGCGCCATGTTGATTCAGGAGCTCGCGGCGTTGTGAGCGTGTTGCATTCATTGCCGTGGCTAGGGGATGCTTGGCAGCAGCTCAGCGCGCGCGAAGCTTCGCCGGCACATGCCTTACTTATTCACGGTGCTGAGGGGATTGGCAAGCTCGCACTTGGTCGTGCTTGGGCGCAGCGCATTCTTTGCGAAGCAACGCCGGGGGCTTTTGCTTGTGGTCAATGCGACGGATGCCATTGGTTTTTAGGTGGACAGCATCCGGATTACCGCCAAATTCAGCCCGAGGCACTTGCAGGGGTTGAAGTTGACGCAGAATTGCCCGTTAGTGCTTCTAAGACCGCTAAACCAAGCTTAGAAATTAAGGTCGATCAGATTCGTGCTCTACCGGTATTTTTGAATACCCAATCGCATCGAGGTCGCCGACGCGTTGTTGTGGTTCATCCGGCCGAGGCCATGAACACAAATGCCGCAAATTCTCTTCTAAAATCACTTGAAGAACCGCCATCAGGTGCCTGTTTTATATTGGTTTCCAATAACAGAGACCAATTAATCCCAACAATTCGTAGTCGCTGTGTAGACATCGCTGTTGTGAGCCCAAGCTGGTCTACCGCGTTGGACTGGCTAAAAAAAGAACGTGTCGATGATCCAGAGATCTGGCTTGGACTTGCGGGAGGCGCACCTTTGTTAGCGCGTGACCGTGCCGAGCATGCGGATGCAAAACGTGTCCTGCAGCTGGTGACTGCACTGCGCTCTTGCGACCGCGGGGCGCTCGAAGCCTGGAATCCGACTGACCGCGTTGAACTCGAGCTTTTTACCGAGCTATTACAAAAGTATGCGCATGATCAAGTTCGACTATTGGGCGGTGGAGCGAGCATTTTTTTTCCTGAGCTGAAGATTAAAAACAATCCAACGCTTCCGAAAGAACGGCCTAACAATGATCGACCGGGGCCAGCCCGCGCAGCCTCGCTGGTGGCTTGGTTGTCCTACGCTCGCCATGTTGGTAAGCAGCGGTCTTTGGCGAGTCACCCATTGAATCCGCGACTATTCGCACTCGACCTACTGAGTGGTTTGCCTCAAGCGTGAGTTCGAGAATGCATCGAATAAATTACTTTATATTTTTTATTTTACTGGCTGTTTTTAATCATATTTCATATGCAGAAGAAAAAAATTCTCCGCTTCATTTAACGCTCAAGGCGGCTTCTTCAGGCGATATTCAAAGCCTCGAAAGCTGGCTCAATCGTGGGATTGAGGTCAATTCCACCGATAAAGAGGGCAACACGTTATTGATGGTTGCAGCACGCGCCGGTCAAGAGCGTGCGGTTGAAGTGCTACTCGCAAACTTCGCAGATATCTCCCGCAAAAATAAATTTGGCGATACCGCAACCCTGTTGGCGGCTTTAACCGGCGCGACCGAAGTTGTGGCACGCCTGTTGGCCTCGGGCGCGCCAATTAATCCGACAGACACCTGGTCACCGCTACATTACGCAGCCTTCGGCGGTCGAACCGAAACAGTTCGAGTGCTACTCGAGATGGGCGCCTTAAAGGACGCGATTGCGCCAAACGGCTACACGGCGCTGATGTTGGCCGCCCGGGGAGAACACTTGGCAACCGTGCGGCTCTTGTTGCAACGCGATGTCGAGGTTAACCACCGCGGGCCAGCTGGGGAAACTGCCTTATCCATTGCCCGCCGTCGCGAAGCGCCGCAGGTCGTTGAGCTACTGAGGCGTGCTGGCGCCGTCGAATAAATTGAGTTTCATCCAGTCACAAGCTCGCAACCAAGCCGTAATCCCGCTCACCATTCAATGGTGAATTTAGGAAAGCAATTGACTGATTTCTTTGGTTTTAATCTCATTGAGTCCTAATGCCTGACTCGCTGGACTACTGAACAGGGCCGCTTTCTGCAAGAACGTCAGGCGACCAGCGCGCGTGTTGAGCTGAGAGGCGCCCTGTGGGGAATGCGATTGCCACTCTTTGGCCAACGCAGCCGTGCGCTCTGGCCAAGTGTCTGGCAGCACGCTAGCCATAATGTCGGCTTCATTAATTAATACACAAAGACATTCCAACTCATTGATATTAAATATTCTATTATTAATGTTGAGATGGTTTTTTGAGATACAGCTTGGTTCAGTCAGTAAGATTAGCTGGCAGACGCGAAGACGGTCTTGTTCGCTGATCCCGCTTTCATTCAGCAAGGGGATGAGTAGCTCGCAGGAGCGTTTTTCGAGCTGACCGATCGAGCGATTGATGCTGCCATCGTGCCCGTAATCGTGGGTCAGCGCCACGAGCAAGCCAAGGCACTCTTGATGCTCGTGTTGCTTGCTGTTTGGGTCGTCTCTTGAAGGCCGGCTCAGCAGCAGCAACTCGGTCATGCACAACAAGACATCCCCGAGGTGCAATCGGCTGTGATAAGCCGGTTCGGCACTGGTTTGGGATTGAACAATCGCCTGTGCTTCTATCTGTTCTGCCAAGCTAAAAAAGCAGCGAATGATGGCTTTGGTTTCTGAGCCAGCAACGCGGTCCGCGCGAATTCCCAGCCGATCAAGACAGGTTCGTGCAAGTGTCTCCAATCCGATCCAGTTTGTGCCCCATGTATGGCGCAATTCCAGTAAACGAGAAACAAGGTCGGCGGTCGGCGCAGGAGGCATAGTTTTAGGTGGTTTTTGTGAGATATATGTTGCCATGAATATCCCAAAGCGTATTAAATTAGATCTAACAAATAGTTCTTTCTTCTAGGTTTTTTCTGAGATTTGTTGCTTTTTTCTAAATGAAACGCAGCCTAGAAAAAGATAAACACCGTTACACATAGGGCGTTCATTTTGATCCAGCGACTACATCAGCTCCTTTTTAAACTCGTCCCGCGCGCCTTTCGAGCCATTGATGCGTTGAGCATGCGGCCCTTTGTGACCGCCTTTGCACTCATGCAACTGGTTTTTGCAATAAACGCATGGGCAGGTGTTGGAACCATCCAAAGCGTGCTGGGCGAGGCACGTATTAGTCAACGTTCGGGTTTAGAGCGGCCCGCACAAAAAGGTGTGCAGCTGCAAGAAGGTGACACCATCGTCACTGCAGCGAATGCGAATGTGCAAATTCGCATGATCGATGAAGCAATGATCTGGATGAAACCGCAAAGCCAGCTGGTGATCGACAAATACAACTACAGCCAACTGGACAGTGAGCAGAGTAAAAACCAAGCGGCCTTGCGTTTAGTGCAGGGTGGATTCCGAACCGTCACAGGTTTGATTGGTCGGACTAACCAAGCGCAGTACAAAGTCACGAGCCCAAACGCAACCATCGGAATCCGCGGTACCGATTTTGATGCGGTGTTTGTGGCGCCCGCTGGCCGATCTCAATTTGGTAACGCTGCGCCTGGCACCTATAACCGCGTTTACGCCGGTTCAACGCTTTTGTCTGGACCAAGTGGGCAAGTCACTTTGAACAAGGATGAAGCAGGGTTCATGGGATTGCAGCCTGGGGACAAGCCAACGGTGTTGCCTTCTATTCCGGATTTTCTCAAGTCAACGCCTGCGCCCGCCGCCAAAGCGGAATCCAAAGCACCGCGTGCAATGACACTGATCGTTCGTCTTGCCGAACTCGATGATGCCACTTCGACTTCCAGTGCCTCGCGCGGTGCCACGCCACTGCCGCCGGTGCAGCGTATCAGCATCAAAGACGGAGACCTCGCGCGCTTGAGTCTACCCAGTGCACAAATCGTAGAGTTCACCCCGCGCATGGAAGGCAATGGCGTTCGACTTGAATTTGCTAATGCACGTCAACCTGCAAATAGTTATGCAGTGACCTTACGGCCTGGCCAACCAACAGAGGTCACTGGCAAGGGGCCGTGGAGCGAAAACAATGTGGATGCAAGTTCCAAAAAAGGTGCGCGCGTTGAACGTTATAAAACCTATCTTTCCGTTGAAGACGCGCTGAAGTAGCGTTGAACGCACGACGCGGTTAGAAGATGCGGTATTTGCCAAACGATGCTATCGAACGAATCGAGTCGTTGCGACTGCGATTCCTACCTCGTCATACTTACCGAGGCATTGTAGGATTTCTTGTCATCTTCATTTGTTTGGCACACGCGATCGGTTTTCTACCAGTGGGTGCGCTCGATCAATTAGAACGTAGCTTGTATGACTTGCGGCTGATGACATCGATTTCAAACGTGGTCGATGACCGGTTGGTGATCATCGATATCGATGAAAAAAGCTTGCAAGAAAAAGAACGCGGCGGCGAGGGCCGTTGGCCTTGGCCCAGAGATCGTCTGGCACTCTTAGTAGAGAAAATTCTTCAAGAGCACCAAGCTGCGGTGCTAGGCATTGACGTGTTGCTCGCTGAAAAAGACAACACCTCCGGGCTGCCTATCCTTGAGCAATTAGCAAAAAATGAACTGCAGGCTAACCCGTCTTATCTGCAAGTGCTTGAACAGTTGCGCCCAACGCTCAACTTCGATGCGCAAT
>CANIIA010000127.1 GCA_947467435.1 Betaproteobacteria bacterium | reverse complement strand
TTCGTAGTAATGAATTTCGTATAACAAGCAACCGTTCTTGGAAGTAAACGGTCCGTGGTAGGCACCGGGTGGGCGGCAGGCGTAGGTAAAGGCATTGGAGGACTCACCGCCTTGACCCTTGTCGTCATTTCCGACGATCAAGTCTCCCTGCACTAGAAACACTTCTTCCCAGTGATCATGCACAAACGGCACCGTCGAAAACGCGCCCGGTTCGAGCTTTAGTAAGCGCGTGCGGCTGCCACGTTTGGCGGTTTCATCTAAGTCCGAAGCCAGAATTTTTTGCGTAAATCCAGGTGGGTAGCCGGGTGGAACCTCCCAACCATTTTTCATATCCACACCAACAAACTCTAAATGCTGCTTGGGGGCAAGAGCCATTTGATTCTCCTTTAATCGTTAAGCTGCATGACTGTCGGCTTCACGCACCAGGTATTGCACCAAGGCAGAGGCACGGTCGCCGCTGGTAGCAAGTGCCGAGGCCAATGCGCGCAATTGTTTAAATCGCGCGCGATCTAAATAAGCAAACAACACATCATTTACTTGCTGTTGCACTGGCGCCAAGGTCTGCGCAATGCGCTCACCCACGGTGTCCAGTTGCAAGATCACCCGCCGACCATCAGAGGGATCACTCGATTTTTTTAAAATCTTTTTCGCCACCAGCTTGTTCACCTCGAGGGTAATAAACGCCCCCGATCGATGTAAGCGCTCGGCCACTTGACTGACCCCAAGGCGGCGCGCCTCATCCGCAACATCGGCCGCACGCACCACCATAAAAATTTCGTATTGCACGCCAGTTAAACCCACGCGGGCACCAAACCCATCGCGGCAGGCTTCGAGGTGATGCGAAAAGGCCATCAGATCATGCACCAAGGCGCGAAACTCCTGATCCGATCCATCCACCAAGAGCGGCGGGCGCGACACAGAGAGCAAATCGCGACGCGACTTTGCGGCTTTGCGAACCACTGCCCCCGTCGTCTTCGGTTTGCTTGCCATGCGCTTCTCCTTACCGTTACCCTAGACGGTCAAATTAGCTTTGTCAACAAGCTATCTACAAAAGCCACTTTTTCGCGTTTTTTCATCCTCTTGCCTCGGCCTCACGGAGATCCGCATGTCCAAACCGCTCCCCGCAGTCATCGATACCCGCTTTCGCGCTGCCCTGCAGCGCCTTCGTCGCGCCGGACGGTTGCGCGCACTGGAAACCAGCGCAGATCCTGAATTTGAAATTGCCGGGATGATGAAAAAACTGGACGGCGGACCCGCCTTGTACTTTCCTAAAGTGAAAGGCTATGGCATGCCCGTGTTGGGCAATTTAATTTCTTGTCGCGAAAATTGTGAGGCGGCGTTTGCCAGCGATTACCACGGCATCCGACAATTTGTAGCACGCGCGTTTGGCAATCCCATCGCGCCCAAACGGGTTGAGAACGCGCCAGTGCACGAAAACGTATTACGTGCCGGCCAATTTGATCTCGGGCGCGACCTGCCGATCTTGCGTCACACCGATGGTGACAACGGTCGCTTCATCACCGCAGGGATTGTGGTGGTGCAAGATCCAGAAACCGGTGTGTACAACGCCTCGTATCATCGCTTGCAACTGCTCGGGCCGGATCGCACCGCAATTAAATTAGATTTTGGTCGTCATTTACGCACCGCTTATGAGCGCGCACAACGTGCAGGCAAACCGCTACCGATTGCGGTTTGTATCGGCGCTGATCTCGCGGTGCATTACACCGCCGCGACCATGGGCGCGCAAATGCCAGAATCGGCCGATGAGTTAGCCATTGCTGGTGGGTTACGCGGTGAGCCCTTGCCAGTCGTCAAAGCGGTCACACAAGACATGCACTACCCTGCCGAAACCGAAATTGTGCTCGAAGGAGTATTGCTACCGAGCGATGTGGTGCGCGAAGGACCGTTTGGAGAATTTGTTGGCTACCTCTCACCAGAAGGCGATGCGCCGGTGTTTCAGGTGAGTGCGCTGTGTCATCGACATCAACCGATTTATCACGCTATTAACGGCGTGGGTCGCGAAACTATCATGCTGCGCAAATACGTCATGGAAGCGAGCTTACTCAAAGCACTCAGCGCTGCTGTACCAATCGTGTCCGATGTGGAAATGACCGCAGGTGGATTGCATCGCTTTCATGCGGTTATACAGGTGAAAAAGACCAATCCACAACAAGAAGGCTTTCAACGCAACGCCATCTTGGCCGCCTTTGCGACACTCAAAGATCTGGATTTGGTCATTGCGGTGGACGAAGACATCAATATCCAGGACCCCAATGATGTCGAATACGCACTCGCCATGCGGATGGAAGCTTCCAAAGATTTATTCATCATTCCCGGTGCGCGCACGCATGAATATGTGCGTGTTTCAGACCATGGACAACGCGCGAAAGTTGGCATCGATGCCACAGTACCGATTGCAGAAAAAGAACGCTTCGCACGCGCGCCGTTTCGTACAGTGGATATTGGTTTAGACCGGTTTAGCGCCGACGCAGCCGACACCACCGCATGGTTAAAAAATTAAGCCAAACGCCCGGAAAATTTTAGCTGGCTGATGACGTCGAGGAATCTGCCACCCGCTGACGTTCTGCATCTTGGAGTTCGCGCCAAAGAATTTTTCCTACAGGTGACTTCGGCAGACTGTGCACAAACTGCACCTGACGGGGCACTTTGTAGGCGGCCACTTGTTCACGCATCCAAGCGATCACGTCTGCTGGGGTGAGGCTGGTTTGCGCAGGATCGCGTAACACGATCAACGCCTTGACCGTTTCACCGCGATACGCATCAGGCGACGCAATCACACACGCTTCGAGCACAGCCGGATGACGATACAACACCGTCTCTAATTCGGCAGGCCACACTTTAAAGCCCGAGGCGTTGATCATGCGCTTGAGACGATCGGTCATGAAGTAGTAGCCCTCTTCATCAACATAACCAATATCACCGGTGCGGTACCAAGTCTCACCATCGACTTGCGCAAACGCGGCGGCAGTATCTTCAACGCGATTCCAATAGCCTTTAAACAATTGCGGGCCACGCACTAAAATTTCACCAGATTCACCCACCGGTAAGGCACACAGTGTATCGGGATCAATCACGCAGGCGTGCGTGTCAAAAAAGGGCACACCCAAACATTGGCGCTTCGGTCGATGCACTGGATTATTGTGTGTTGTGGCTGCTGCTTCAGTCATGCCGTAGGCTTCAATAAACGGTAGTCCCAATCGATCATGTAATTGTTGCCACACCTCATCGGGCATCGCTGCACCACCGGCAGTCAGACGACGCAGACTCGACAAATCAAAGTCCTCGAGTTGCGGTTCAGCCAACAAATCAATAATGGCGGTGGGCGCCACACTGGCATGCACCACGCGGTAATGCGCAATCAAGCTAGCGGCTAAGCGACGTTCCCATCGCGGCATCACCACCAAAGTCGCACCAGCAAACACCGGTACATTGACACTGTGTGCCAATCCCGCCACGTGATACATCGGTGCCACACCCAAGCACGGATCGCCCGCAGCCAAGCCATGCCACAACGCCAGACCAGCGATGTTATGCATGAAGGTGCGATGCGTATGCATGCAACCTTTCGGTAAACCGGTCGACCCCGAGGTGTAGGGCAACAAACACAGATCATCAGGACTTGCGCAAGCAGCGTTGGGCGTGATGCGCTGATCGATCAGCGTTCGCCATGCAATCGTGCCACTGATTTTTTTTGCTGGTTCACGCAACCAATCAGGAATCGCAAATGGCGATTCTGCAGGTAAGTAATCCCCATAGGTCGCCACAACCACGGCGAGCAAATCGCAACCCTTGGCCGCTGTTTGAAGTGGCGCAACTAAATCTTGTGCGCAGACCACCGCACGTGCGCCGCTATCACGCAACACGTGCTGCAACTCTGCACTGCGGTTCATTGGATTGACGGGGACCACCACCGCATCCGCGCGCAATACGCCAAAGTACGCCACCAGCCATTGCACGCTGTTTTGTAAATACAACACCACGCGATCACCGCGTCGAATGCCCAACTGTTGCAAGCCACCGGCAAATGCTTCCACTTCGTTTGCAAATTCTCGATAGCTGAGTGTGCGGCCTAAAAAATGGATCGCTGGCACATCGGCATAACGGGCTGCCGCTTGCGTCAGGTTATAGGCAAGCGTGGTGCTCGGTGCGTTGAGCGTGCGACGAAATTGCGCCGGCCAGTACCTCAAGCATTACTCCAAACGAATTCCGGCAGCGCGAATCACGCGAGCCCAACGCGGAATTTCTGCGCGGATCGTTTCCATAAAAAATTGCGGCGTTGATGGCGCAGACTCGAGTCCTGCGCTGATCATGCGCTCACGACCTTCTTGGCTCTCAAGGATCGCCACCAAATCGGCATTGAGCCGCGCCACAACTTCTGGCGGTGTGCCTGCAGGTGCAAGAATGCCGAACCAACTTTTGACTTCAAATCCTGGCACGCCCGCTTCGGCCATGGTTGGAATTTCAGGCGCAACGGGTGAACGCTGCGCACTGGTCACACCCAGTGCACGAATCCGACCGGCGCGAATATGCGTTCGACCCGCCGCTAGATCAAGCACCGCCAATGGAATTTGTCCGCCCATTAAATCCACTGCTGCAGGATTACTGCCTTTGTAGGGCACATGCACAATATCGATCCCGGTCATTTGCTTGAGCACTTCACCCGATAGATGCATTGCTGTACCAGTACCGGCAGTGCCAAATGACAGCTTGCCAGGTTGTGTTTTTGCCCACACTAAAAAGTCGCGTAAGTTTTGCGGCGGTAAGCTTGGATGAATCGTTAATGCGATGGGGTTAGTTACCATCATCGAAATCGGCGCAAAATCTTTGAGCGGGTCGTAAGGCAAACGCGGTAATAAAGTCACATTCACTGTGAGCGCGCCTGACGTACCAAAGCCAATCGTGTAACCATCGGGCGCGGATTTAGCAATCGTTTCAGCACCCACTACACCACCTGCACCTGCACGGTTATCAAACACAATCGGCTGACCCAATCGCTCCGACCAGCGCGGAGCGATGGCACGAATCGCCACGTCCGTGCTTCCACCAGGAGGAAATCCCACAATAAATCGAATCGGACGGTTCGGGTACACCGACTGCGCACTGGCCGACACAGTCCAAGCCAGCAAGAAGATGAGGCCGACACCACGCATGCGTCGAGACATTGACAACCTCCGAGTGACACAACAAAAAAAAAACCAAGAACTCACTACCCACTACAACACTGCACAACGAAAGCGCATTCATTCGATCAACACCATTCGGTGTGACAAGCCGCCGTCGAACAATCGCAGGGCCGCATCGACAACACACGTACACACTGTGAACTGCGCTTGCTCAAATCGACAAGTCATTCTATCGTCGGGGGCTCTGATGCTGTGAGGCGTTTCACGGCACGCCAACATCGCGTGCAGCGCAACATTGCCGTGCGACTTATTTTGAGGAGATTCAGTTCATGCTAAAAATTTAT
>CANIIA010000126.1 GCA_947467435.1 Betaproteobacteria bacterium | reverse complement strand
TGCCGCCATTTGAAGAAGTGAAGGCACTGCGTAAAGAATGACCGCAGCGGCTGCACTGATTCAGTTTCTTAACGGGCTCGCCAGCGCCAGTTCTTTGTTTTTGGTGGCGGCGGGCCTGTCGCTGATTTTTGGCGTGACACGTATCGTCAATTTTGCACATGGTTCGTTGTACATGCTCGGCATGTATTTGGCCGTGTCGCTCATTGAATATTTCGGTGGTGGTCATCTTGGTTTTTGGGGCGGTGTGCTGTGTGCTGCGTCGATCGTTGCGGCCATCGGTGCATTGATTGAATCGGTGTTGTTACGACGGATTTATCACGCCCCCGAGTTGTTGCAATTACTCGCCACCTTTGCCTTAGTACTGATCGTGAAAGATGCCTGCCTGTGGATTTGGGGGCCCGAAGATTTAATGGGACCGCGCGCCCCTGGGATGGCTGGTGCCATCGAGATTGTTGGTAGGCGTTTTCCTGAATACGATATCTTTTTGATCTTCATTGGCCCGTTGGTCTTAGTGGCGTTATGGCTACTGATGACGCGTACACGTTGGGGGACCTTGGTGCGCGCTGCCACCGAAGATCGCGAAATGGCCGGCGCGCTTGGCGTGAATCAACGTTGGTTGTTTACCGGCGTATTTGCATTGGGCGCGTTTCTCGCTGGTTTAGGAGGCGCGTTACAAATTCCACGCGAACCCGCGCAATTGTTTATCGACTTATCAGTCATCTCAGATGCGTTTGTTGTGGTGGTAGTGGGCGGATTAGGTTCAATCAGCGGGGCATTTTTAGCCGCCTTACTCATCGCAGAAATCAAAGCGTTTTGCATCGGCATTGGCGATGTCACCGTTCTTGGTACCGTGTTTTCTTTTTCTAAACTCACGCTCGTGGTTGAGTTTATTGTGATGGCCGTGGTGTTGGTGTTACGCCCATGGGGATTACTTGGTCGTGCAATGTCGATTGCTCGCAACACCGGTGAAACCGAAGCACCGCTCGCGCTGCCATCGGCCACGATGCAACGCCTCACTTTAGCCGCCTTGATTGGACTCGCTGTGGTGCCCTTGTTTGTTTCTGGCTACCCGCTGGTGTTGCTCATTGATATTTTTATCGCCGTGTTGTTTGCGGCCAGCCTGCACTTCATGATGGGACCGGGCGGCATGCATTCGTTTGGTCATGCCGCGTATTTTGGTTTAGGTGCCTACGGCGCGGCCCTACTCTTACAAAAAGGCGGGATCAGTATGTTGCCCGCGCTTTTATTTGGCAGCTTGATTGCAGGTATCGGTGCGTTGATCTTTGGTTGGTTTTGCGTGCGTTTATCCGGTGTGTATTTGGCAATGCTCACGCTCGCTTTTGCGCAAATCGCCTGGTCAATTATTTTTCAATGGGATCAATTTACCGGTGGATCGAATGGCTTAGTTGGTATTTGGCCCAGTCCTTGGCTCGCCAGTAAAGCCGCCTATTACACCCTCACGCTAAGTGCGACAGCCCTTGGTGTATTTGCGTTATGGCGCATCTTGCACGCACCGTTTGGTTACGCATTACGCGCAGGTAGAGATTCACCGATGCGCGCCGATGCAATTGGCATTCATGTGCGTCACGTGCAATGGGCTGGATTTATCGTTGCCGGATTGGCTGCAGGCTTAGGCGGATCCTTGTACGCGTTCTCCAAAGGCTCGATCTCACCCGATGCATTGGCGGTACCGCGTTCTGTCGATGGTTTAGTGATGGTGTTGCTCGGTGGTATTCAAAGCCTCACCGGCCCGGTGTGGGGTGCGGCCTTGTTCACTTGGTTACAAGATGCGGTCGCGCGTGAACTCGATTACTGGCGTGCTGTGCTGGGCGCGATTATTTTGTTATTAGTGCTGCTCTTTCCTGGTGGACTTGCTGGCACCTTGCGGCAGCAATTACAGCGCTTCACAAAGCCATCCAGCGGAGTATCCGCATGAGTGTGGTGCTTCAAGTTCGTGATTTGCAAAAAGCCTATGGCGGCGTGAAAGCGGTGCAAGGCGTGTCGTTTGATGTCCACGCCGGTGAATTGCTTGCGCTCATTGGTCCTAACGGCGCCGGTAAAACCACCTGCTTTAATTTACTGAATGGCCAACTCGCGGCAGATCATGGCGAAGTTCGCTTTGATGGACAGTCGATACGCGGTTTGCCGCCGCGCGACATTTGGCGACTTGGGGTTGGCCGGACGTTTCAAATCACCGCCACTTTTGCCTCGATGACGGTTCGCGAAAACGTGCAAATGGCCTTGTTGTCGCATCACCGTCGTATCACGTCTTGGTGGTCAAGAGCCACGCAGATGTACGCCACTGAAGCCGATGCCTTACTTGAACGCGTTGGCATGCGCGCGCAAGCCTCACGGCACTGTGCAGTATTAGCCTACGGCGATTTAAAACGCGTCGAGCTGGCCGTGGCGCTCGCTAACGCACCACGCTTATTGTTAATGGATGAACCCACTGCAGGCATGGCTCCGCGTGAGCGACAAGCCTTAATGCAACTTACTGCAGATTTAGCGCGCGATTTAGGTATCGCTGTTCTGTTTACTGAACATGATATGGATGTGGTGTTTCGTCACGCCAATCGCGTGATTGTGTTAGCAGCCGGTGAACTCATCGCGCAAGGCACGCCGAGCGAAGTGCGCGCCAATCCAAATGTGCAAGCGGTCTATTTGGGCTCGGGTGCAACTTATGGAGCTACGCGTGACTGAGCCGATGCTGCGTGTGCAAGGACTGAATGCCGCTTATGGTCGCGCGCAAATTTTGTTTGATGTGACGCTACAAGCGCTACCCGGTGAAGTACTGGTGTTACTCGGGCGCAACGGGGCGGGCAAATCGACTACCATGAAGTCCATCATGGGATTGGTGCGGCCACAATCAGGCGACATATTTTTTGCAGGCCAATCGATCACCCGCGCACAACCGTATCAAATCGCACGTTTAGGTTTAGGTTATGTCCCTGAAGAGCGGCGAATCTTTACCGATTTAACCGTGATGGAAAATCTCGATGTCGGTCGCCAAGCAGCACGTGATGGCGCGCCTTACTGGCATGTCGAACGGTTGTTTGAATTATTTCCTAACCTGGGAAGAATGCGCCATCGTCCCGGCGGTCGCATGTCTGGCGGCGAACAACAAATGCTGACCATCGCACGCACCTTGATGGGCAACCCATCTGCCATTTTATTAGACGAACCTTCCGAGGGCTTAGCACCAGTCATCATCGAACAAATGGCGCACACCATTCGCGCGCTCAAACAAGAAGGATTGTGTGTGCTGCTCTCCGAACAGAATTTGCATTTTGCACAGCTCGTTGCCGATCGCGCCGTGATTATTGAAAGCGGCCATATTCGTTTTCACGGCAGCATGGCCGAACTTGCGGCGAACGACCGCGTACGCGAAGACTATCTCTCGGTATGAGTGCCACCTGGGTTGCGGGCATCGATGTGGGTGGCACCTTCACCGACCTGATTGCGATCGATACGCAGGCCGGTGAAGTACGATTGGCCAAAGTACCCACCACAGTTGATAACCAAGCTTACGGCGTACTCGCAGCGATTGAATCGGCAGGATTGGCACTCACCGATTTAGGGTTGATCGTGCATGGGACCACCACCACCACCAATGCAGTGCTCGAGCGCAAACTCGCTCAGGTTGGATTGATTACCACACGTGGGTTTCGCGATGTGTTGGAGCTCGGTCGTCGCACGCGTCCCACATCGTATGGTTTGACTGGACAATTTGTTCCACTTATTCCACGTGAGTTACGTCTCGAAGTACCCGAGCGCGTGGATGCCGATGGCCAGGTTGTTACACCACTGGATGAAGCCGCGCTCGCACAAGCAGTGACGCAACTAAAAGACGCCGGATGCGAAGCCTTAGTCATTCACTTTTTGCACAGCTACATTTATCCAAATCACGAGGCGCGCGCAGAAGACATTGCCCGCTCGCTGTGGCCCAATCAATACGTCACAGCAGGACATCGCCTACTTTCTGAGTACCGCGAATACGAGCGCGGTGTGACTGCAGCGGTGAATGCTAGCGTGCAACCGATTTTAGACCGCTACATTCAGCGTCTGAGTGACGAACTACGTGCGCGCGGTTTTGTGCATGATTTACTCGTGATGCAGGGTAACGGTGGCACGGTCTCTGCGTCGTTGGTCGCCGAAAGCGCAGTGAATACCGTGATGTCTGGCCCAGCCTCAGGCATCATCGCCGCCGCGGCTTCGTCTATCGCCGCCCAAGTTCCGAACGTGATTACGTATGACATGGGTGGCACCTCATCTGACGTCGGCTTAATTCGTGATGGTGTGCCACAAGTTTCTGCAGAGCTTGAGTTGGAATACGCCATGCCCATTCATGTCCCCATGGTGGATGTGCATACCATTGGGGCGGGCGGTGGATCGATTGCTTTTATAACCGAATCGGGCATGTTGCAAGTGGGGCCACGCAGCGCAGGTGCGACACCAGGGCCGATTTGTTATGGACGCGGCGGAACCGAGCCGACCATCACCGATGCGAATTTAGTCTTGGGACGATTAAATCCCGACAAATTGTTAGGCGTGAATAAAAAAACAAGTCTGGCTGAAGTACGCGAACGCATGCGTGAGTGCATTGGCCAACCATTAGGCTTGGATGCAGAAGCCGCTGCGGCAGCGATTATTCGTATCGCCAACGACAAAATGGCGAGCGCCATTCGTATGGTGAGCCTGGCGCGCGGTCACGATCCACGCGACTTTGCTTTGTTTCCATTTGGCGGCGCAGGTCCGTTACACGCTGCGGCATTAGCGCGCGAACTAGGCATCCCGCAATTACTTATTCCGGTGCGCCCGGGGATCACCAATGCGTTAGGTTGTGCAGCGGCAGATTTGCGACACGATTACGTCAACACCATTAATCAACCCTTGCCCTTATTGGATCCGGCAAAAGTCACGGCCACGCTCGAAGCGCAAATCGCCAAAGGACGTGCGTTGCTCAAACGCGAAGGCGTGGCGCTTGAGTCGGAACGTATTTTGCACTTTGCGGATATGCAGTTTCAGGGACAAAGTCATTTGCTCACGGTGCAGCTACCCAGCACCGCAATCACTCGCGAAGATCTACAAGCGCGGTTTGAGGCCGCCTATTGGGAACGCTTTGAAGTGGCACTGCCTGAGATTCGCGCGGTGTTGGTCAATCTGCACACGGCAGTGATCGGTCAGCGCCGTGCGCTCGATTTGGCTGTACTGGGTCGCAGTGCACGCGAAGCGACGCTAAAAAAAGCACAAAGCAGTACGCGCGCTGTTTGGTTTGATGGCCGCATGCATGAGACGCCCATTTATCAACGCGAGCAAATGCCTCTGGAAGCCAGCTTTACGGGTCCGGCCATTATTGAACAACTGGATTGCACCACGGTCATCGAGCCAGGCAATCAAGTCACGCTCGATCACTTAGGTAACTTACGCGTTCGGGTGTAACGCTCACGCACTTTTATTTCAAACGAGACGACGATGCCAAACAATCACGGATTACTCATGACGCTCACCGAGCCACCCGCGGTGATGGATGAAGAATTTAACGCGTGGTACGACACCGAGCACATGGCTGAGCGTCTATCGATCACGGGATTTATTTCTGCACGACGTTGGATGCGTGATTGCGCACCAGGCGAAGGACGTTATTTAGCGACCTACGAATTGCAATCCGCGCAGGTGCTCGAGACACCCGAATATCTGTCGCATGTCGGTGATGGGTTTACCCCCTGGAGTCGACGTTGTTTAGATAAAGC
>CANIIA010000125.1 GCA_947467435.1 Betaproteobacteria bacterium | reverse complement strand
CCAAACGAATAAGCAACGTTGAATAGCGCATACATTCCGATCAATACGCACACCATCGCGCTGGCTTGATAGGCAATCCATAACGCAAACAAGGCCAACGTCAGCGCAAACCATAACGCCTGAGACGCAGTGATCTGACCGCTGGCAATCGGACGGAAGGCCTTGGATGGATGCTGACGATCACGCGCGGCATCCAAGGTGTCATTCAATGCGTAGACGGCGCTTGAGATCAACATAAAGGCCAGCGTTGCCCAACCCGCACGTAGCAAATACGTGGGTTCAGTGAGTACATGCCCAAACACCAAACCAACCAACACAAACCCATTTTTGATCCACTGCTGTGGACGCATTAAACGCACAAAAGCAACGGCACGATTTAACGCACGCATGGTCCACCAGGGAAATAGCGCTCACAGAAATAACAGCTGGCGATCGGTAGCGCGCTTGGGATGCGATACCACCGTTCGCGCACTAATTGCAGTACTCCATCGCGATAGGCCGTGTAGCGAAAGCCTTGACCGTGGACCAGATAAAACTGCGCGCCCTCAATGGTAATGGGCTCGATGCGTACCGCATCAAAATATGGTGCGTACTCCTCGATCGGTGGTAACTCTCGACGAAAGATCACCAGATCGCGGCCATCATGCTTACGCCAATCGGTCTGTATGTCATCTTGCCGTGCGTGCGAGGTACCAGGCCCAAACACCGCGACCGTTTGCTTTGCGTGATATGCAAGCACCGCAGAGGCTGAATAATTATCTGTCGCTAAGACCACATGCGGTGGTTGCGTCATGCGTTTCACCAAGGTATCGGCGTGCAGCAAAAAAACCAAACGCGGATGCCAACGCGTTTCTTGCCATCGCGATAAGGGCGTTAGGGTGATCGTAACTGCGAGCACGCCGTGCAACAACGCTATCACCACAAATACGCGCAACACCGTACGTAGTTGCTCAGCACGCAACACCATCGCGGCACATAAAATTAAAGCCGGCATAAACGACAACAACCAGTGCAACCCAATTTTTTTGATTGGCGCAAGCGCGGCAAAGATCAACAACGGCACGACCCACGCCAATAGCAACGTACGAAACGCCGGATTGGCGAGGCTCGCCGCACGCAACGCGATACGCTCTCGCCATAACATCCAAAATAATGGGGCCGCTAAATACAGTAACGCCGCCACATACAGTGACGGCGTCATCAGATTTAAGCCCGCATGCTCATGCCGATTGATGGCATTGAACATGATGTTCGACCAACAAGCATGTACGTTCCACCACAAATTAAGTAAACCCGCGGGAAGCGCCGCACAAAACACCAGCAACACAGCCAACCACCGCAGCCCTGCCGTACGCGTTGTGATGGCCCACACCAGCATGCTCATACCCGCCAACACCGCGAAGTATTTTGATAAAAATGCACCACCTAACGCCACACCAGCCCAGGCAAACATTCGCCAATCATTTTGCTGCGCGGCGCGCGCAAACAGCACCATCGATAAAAATGTCATCAGTACCAGTGGCGTATCCGTGGTGATCAGCACATTCCAGACATGCATGGGTAACAACAGCATCATTGCCCCAGCGAGCCACGCGTTTTGATGCGACACCTGAAACCAACGCACCAACACCCAACGCACTCCAACGGCTAATACCATCGGTAACAGCAAGGCAGGTAATCGAATCACCCACAACGCCTCGCCCCACTGTGCAAGTAGCGCATGCCACCAACCCACCATCGGCGGATGATCGTAGTAACCCCAATCCGGCGCACGTCCCCACAACAAAAAATACGCTTCATCGCTGGTGATCGGCACAGACACTGTCAACCACACGCGACACACACCGGTCACAAGCAAACTCACCCAAAACCAGCGAACCGCGTTCATGTCTGACTCCGAATGAGTAACGACACGCCCGCCACGATTAACACACCGTACACCACGCGCAATACTCCGGCCGCTGGAATCGCCGCGTGCAAACGATGCCCAACCACGTAGCCCAACAACATCGCAGGAATAAGCAACAAGGTCAGCGTCCACAAGTGGGGTTGATTGAGTAGGCCCACCACCCCAAACAGCAACAATCGCGTCGATGCAGAAAACATAATCGTGGTGGCATTGGTTTCGCGTAGTGCATTTTTATCGCTGATTCGCGAAGAAGTATAAATTGCGAACAACACGCCACCGGTACCAAACAGTGCCGATAAAGCGCCGCCAATCAAGCCTATCGGAAACACCCAGCGACGACCCAATCGTGTGGCCGGCCCGCGTCGCAATAAGCCCCAGCTGGCATAGCTGAGCACAAACAGACCTAATGCACATAACAGATAGCGCTCGGACACTTGCACTAGCAATGTCAACCCAAGCAACATCCCAATCCCCGCTAACGGTAGCAGCCAACGCAATTCGTCCCAACGTGCGCCGCGTTTTAATCGCGAACCCAACAATAAGGTGGCAGAAAAATCCAGCAACATCATGAGCGGCACGGCAAATTGCAGTGGCAACACCTGCGCGAGTAATGGCACGCCTACGACGGTTGAACCAAATCCGGTCACACCAAACACCACATAGGCCACAAACACCACCAGCGTGGCGATCAGCAATACCGAAAGCGGCATCGGCAACGCGAGCGCAGAAAATTGTGGCAGTGTCATCGCGTTCGCCTAAGGCCGGATTAACGCTGATGAATAACAATGATGCGCCGGGGGATGTGCACGCATTGCGCAGCGCTCAATTTAACTGGTCGGGGCGTGTTGACGACGTGCACGCACGGCTTGTGCGAGTTGATCGAGTAGCGCAACTGAATGATCCCAACCCAAACACGCATCGGTGATGCTTTGACCAAACGTGAGCGATTGACCCGCCACCAAATCTTGGCGTCCTTCCACCAAATGCGACTCAACCATCAAGCCCATGATGCGTTGTTCTCCAGCAGCCAACTGCGCAGCCACATCCGCCGCCACGTCCATTTGCTTGCGGTAATCCTTGCTGCTATTGGCGTGCGATAGGTCAATCATGAGACGTGGATCGAGCCCCGCTTTGGTCAGGTCTTGACAAGCTGCCTGTACGCTAGCGGCATCGTAGTTGGGCTTCTTACCACCGCGCAAAATGATGTGGCAGTCTTCGTTGCCGCGCGTTTCGACAATCGCCACCTGTCCCGTTTTATGCACCGAAAGAAAGTGATGCTTTTGTCGCGCCGCCAAAATGGCATCGACTGCAATTTTTACGTTACCGTCCGTGCCATTTTTAAAGCCCACTGCGGCTGACAGACCCGAGGCGAGCTCACGGTGAATTTGCGATTCAGTGGTACGTGCACCAATGGCACCCCAACTCACAAGATCACCGATGTATTGCGGTGAGATCACATCCAAAAACTCGCAACCAGAGGGCATGCCCAGTTGATTAATACGCACCAACACATCACGCGCAATACGGAGCCCCTCATTGATACGAAAACTACCGTTTAAATACGGATCGTTAATCAAACCTTTCCATCCCACCGTGGTGCGCGGTTTTTCAAAGTACACACGCATCACCACTTCGAGTTCACTGGCGTGACGCTCGCGCTCGACCTTGAGGCGCTTGGCGTACTCAAAGGCGGCTTGCGGATCATGAATTGAGCACGGTCCAATCACCACCAATAAGCGATCCGAGCGACCATGCAAAATCTCGCGTACGTTTTTTCGTGTGTTGTCGATCAACGTTTCTGTGGGCGAGCCTTGGATCGGAAAAAACCGGATCAAATGCTCAGGCGGTGGCAATGGGATGATGTTTTCGATGCGCTCATCATCGGTCAGTGAAGTGCGGTCAGCAGGCAAGTGACCAAGGTAGCCATCATTCGGAATTGCAGCGGTACTCATCGTGTGTATCCTCTTTGGGTCAATCACGCCGACAAAAAAAAACCGCCAGGCAGTAGGCGCTGGCGGTTTTTTGGATTGGCGCGGGAATGTTTAGCCGCGTCCCTCCGCCGCCGGGCGGGAGAAGAAAAAATAAAAGCTGTGGTAAGCGCGAGAAAACATGTTGCTATTCAATCACAAGCAGCGCGGTGATGGCAAGCCCGGCCGCTGACAAAGCGCGCCTACTTCGGCCACAAGACCATTTGCGTACAACGAAACAAGGCGATCGGCTTTTGCGTGCCCTCGATCATCACCACCGCATCCCACACCTGCGTTGTACGTCCACGATGTGCAGGCGTGGCCCGACAATAAATTCCGCCTTCACGGGCTGTGCCCAGATGATTGCTCTTTAATTCGATCGTCGTAAAACCGCTCGCTCCTTCCGGTAGTGACGCCATGCAGCCGTAGCCGCAACTCGTATCGGCTAACGCAATCACCGTCGCCGCATGCAAAAACCCGTTCGGGGCAAGTAAAGCCGGTCGTATGCTCAGCCGACTTTCAACCAAGGCAGCACTCGCGGCCAGAAATTCAATTCCAATGAGTCCAGGCAACGTATTTTGGCTATGCGTATTCAACAGCGCATGTAATGCCTCGGGTGGCGTGCTGTTGGTGGCGAGCGTTCTATCGACGGGCTGCATGTACCTCTCCTTTGATTGGATGTGTGACAACACCACGCCCGAGCTGCGCACCCAACACACCGCCCAGCACTAACACGCCGCCAAAGAGTTGCATCGGCGTTAAGCCCTGCCCCAACACCATCCAACTACCGGCAATTGCAATCAGTGGCTCGAGATTCATCACCACAGCCGTGCGTAATGGGCCAATGCGTGTCGCCGATGTGAAAAGTGACACCACACCAATCGCATACAAAACACTCACGGCGACGATGGCCCAACCTCCCGCAGCATGTTGAGGCCACGCCAGCGAACCGCTGCTCACACTGACCAACCAAAGAATGGCTGTGGTACTGGCCATCATCCAGCCCGTGCGGCTGCGTGCATCGATGTGCGTCAGAAAACGCGTCGACAACACCAATACGACCGTGATCATGAACGCTGCGGCAATTGCCCACAGCACACCGATGGGATCAATCGATTCTGGTGAGGCACCCGTTGCAAACGCTAACCCGACGAGCGACACACACGCCCACATCCAAGTGCGTGTGGAGTGACGCTCTAAGCCCACCCAGCCACTCAGCAAACCAATCAGCAGTGGATTAATATAAAAAATCAGCACCGCCAGCGGTACACGCAGCAGCTCGATCGATTTATAAAATGCAAACACATTGAGCGCAAACACGACGCCCATGCCAAGCAGTAGCCATCGTTCATGGCCTAGTGCAGGACGCTGTGCGGGTGCAAATTTCAGTGTCAACGCAATGGCAATCACTGCAAACAAGCAGCGCACAGAAACGACGGTTACTGCATTACTGCCATCTTCAAAACTGTAACGCGCAAACACCACACCCAAGCCGTAACACAGCGCACAGATGAGCGCCGCTTGATAGGCTGACCAGCCCAGTGGCGGCTGCGACTGCAGCGGCGCATCTCTCAGAGTCGCTCCTCAACCCAAGCGCGCACCGACGCCAAGGCGGCAGGTAGCTGCGTCGGCTCAGTGCCACCGGCTTGTGCCATATCGGCACGTCCACCGCCTTTACCACCCACTTGCTGGGCGACAAAATTGACTAACTCGCCGGCTTTGACTTTTGTCGTTAGATCCGCAGTCACTCCTGCAATCAGCACCACCTTGCCATCACTGATTGCCGACAACACAATCGCCGCACTTTTTAAAGCGTCTTTGAGTTTATCGAGTGTTTCGCGCAATGTTTTTGCGTCTGCGCCATCGAGGGTTGCCGCCAGCACTTTTGCACCTTTGATTTCGTGTGCTTGTGCGGCGAGATCACTGCCTTGTGCCGCAGCCGCTTTGGATTTGAGTTTGTTCAACTCGCGCTCAAGTGCGCGCACATTG
>CANIIA010000124.1 GCA_947467435.1 Betaproteobacteria bacterium | reverse complement strand
CACTCCTTTCTGCTTTCGCCACAAAGGCTGCCGGCCATGCGCCATCCGCTGCATCTGCCGCACATTACCGTGACACCATGAGCGCGAAGGTTTACATCCGCTCGTTTGGTTGCCAAATGAACGCCTACGATTCGGCGCGCATGGCCGATCTGCTGCGCGTATCAGAAGGCTATGAAACCACCGACACGCCCGAAGAGGCCGATCTAATTGTCTTTAATACCTGTTCGGTGCGCGAAAAAGCCCAAGAAAAAGTGTTTGCTGATTTAGGGCGCGCACGCTTACTCAAGGTGGCGCGACCCGATGTGCGTATTGCGGTCGGTGGCTGTGTAGCCAGTCAAGAAGGCGCGGCGATCGTCGCGCGTGCTCCGTATGTGGATGTGGTGTTCGGCCCACAAACCCTGCATCGACTGCCCGAGTTACTCAAACAACGGCGCGATTCTGGTATCGCGCAAGTGGACATCCGTTTTCCCGAGATCGAAAAATTTGACCACTTACCAGCAGCGCGGGTGACGGGTCCGTCTGCGTTTGTATCGATCATGGAAGGCTGTAGCAAGTACTGCACGTATTGCGTGGTGCCCTACACGCGCGGTGAAGAAGTCTCGCGCCCGTTTGATGATGTAATCGCTGAAGTGGCCGGCCTGGCCGAACGCGGCGTGCGCGAAGTCACGTTGCTTGGACAAAACGTCAACGCTTATCGTGGTGTGACACACCACGGTGCAGTCGCAGATTTTGCAGAGTTACTGGTGCATGTGGCTGAAATCGATGGCATTGAACGCTTGCGTTACACCACCTCGCATCCGCGCGAATTTACGCAGCGCTTAATTGACGCGCACGCTGAACTACCGCAATTGGCGGAGCACGTGCACTTGCCGGTGCAATCTGGCGCTGATCGCGTGCTCGCTGCAATGAAACGTGGCTACACCAGCTTGGAATATCGCGCGTTAGTACGACGCTTACGCGCCGTGCGTCCCAACATCAGCTTAACGTCTGACTTTATTGTGGGTTTCCCAGGTGAAACCGACACCGACTTTGCCGCGACGCTGCGTCTCGCGCGCGAGTTGGCGTTGGATGGCTCGTATGTGTTTGCCTACAGCACCCGTCCCGGTACGCCTGCCGCGGATCTCGCTGATGATGTGCCCGAAGCGCTCAAACTTGAGCGCCTACAAGCCTTGCTTGAAGTCGTCGACGCACAAGCCAGTCGCGTCAGCAACGCAATGGTTGGCGGTATCGAGCGCGTGCTTGTTGAAGGAGTCTCACGCAAACATGCACATGAACTCAAAGGACGTACCTCAAATAACCGTACGGTAAATTTTGCAGGTGTCAGCGAACAGATTGGTCACTTTGTGGACGTGCGCATCACCGCCGCACTAGCCCACACACTGCGCGGTGAATGCGTTCACACTGCAACTGCCGCTGTTTCTGGACAAACAAAGTAAGCACACAGCAACGGCATGCCCTCCGCCCCTGCCCCGAAAAAAAAGACCGTACGCGCTGCGCCCTCTGCGCCAGCTGAGCTGGTATTGAGTCCATTGGATAACGCACGACTTGCGCGTTTATGTGGCGCGCTCGATACGCATTTGCGTCAGATCGAGGCCGCACTGGATGTATCGATTGCGCGGCGTGGTGCACGCTTTACGCTCAAAGGCGCACCAGAGCAAATCGCACGCGCCCGCCACGCATTGACGCAGTTTTATGCGCAAGCCCATACCGATTTAAACGTTGATGATTTACAGCTCGCTTTAATGGCGTTGTCACGCACCGACCCCACCGCAACTGAAACGTACGGGAATCATCCACCGCTGCGCACACGGCGCAGTGATCTACAAGGACGCACACCACGTCAAGCGCAGTACATCGAACACATTTTGGCGCATGACATAACGTTTGGGATTGGACCTGCGGGAACCGGAAAAACATTTTTAGCGGTCGCTTGTGCAGTCGATGCGCTCGAGCGCGATTTAGTTCAGCGCATCATTTTGGTTCGCCCGGCTGTTGAAGCGGGCGAGCGCTTGGGGTTTTTACCGGGCGATCTGGCACAAAAAGTCGATCCTTACTTACGCCCACTCTATGACGCGCTGCACGACCTGATGGGCTCAGACAAAGTGGTGCGATTACTTGAGCGCGGCACCATCGAACTCGCACCCCTGGCCTATATGCGTGGGCGCACCCTGAATCACGCGTTTGTGATTTTGGATGAAGCACAAAACACCACGCCCGAACAAATGAAGATGTTTTTAACGCGTATTGGCTTTGGTGCAAAAGCGGTAATCACAGGCGATGTCACGCAAATTGATCTGGCGCGTGGTCAAAAAAGCGGGCTGATTGAAGCGCGGGCGATCTTGCAACAAGTACGCGGTATCGCGTTTAACGAATTTCAAGCCGAGGACGTAGTGCGCCACCCATTGGTGGCGCGCATCATTCATGCCTACGAAGCCCACGCTGCAAAACAAACGACGTAACACCAGCACACGCATCGCAGTGCAAGTGCTGAGCCGCGCGCGCAGCTTACCCAGCGCTGCGCGATTGCGACGCTGGGCGCAACACGCGCTCAGTCAAGCGGCGCGTATCACCGTCCGCCTGGTCGGCCCCACCGAAGCGCGTCGACTCAATCATCAATTTCGGCAACGTAATTACCCCCCCAACGTGCTGACCTTTGTGTATCAAACCGGCACCGAGGGCGATATCATTTTGTGCCCCCAAATCATTGCCCGCGAAGCACGTGCGCAAGGTAAAACACTCGACGCCCACTACGCGCATTTGGTGGTCCACGCGGTGCTCCATTTACGCGGCTTCACGCATCATCGGCAAGACGCTGCGGCGCGCATGGAACGTGCCGAAATTCGTCTCCTGCGTGAACTGGGCTACGCCAATCCGTATGTCATACGCACGTAAAGCACCGAACGGTACAATACGCACATCATGAATACTCCTCGGCGTCCCGCGCTCCTCGAACGCATTGCCGCTTTGCTGTTACGTCAACCGTTGGATCGCGAACAGCTACGCGTGCTGTTACGTGGTGCCTATCAACGCAACTTAATCGACGCCGAGGCGCTATCGATTATCGAGGGCGCGATGACGGTCTCTGAAATGCAAGTGCGTGAAATCATGATCCCACGCGCGCAAATGGATGTCATCGACATCAACGAGCCCATCGAAACCTTTATCCCGATCGTGATGAGCACCGCGCATTCGCGCTTTCCGGTAATCGATCAAAATCGCGATGATGTGATCGGCGTATTGCTGGCTAAAGATTTGCTGCGCCATTACGCGGGGGAAGAAGCTTTTAACGTTCGAGAAATGCTACGACCGGCCGTGTTTGTGCCGGAATCAAAACGCCTGAATGTGTTGCTGCGTGAGTTTCGTGCAAGCCGCAATCATATGGCGATTGTGGTCGATGAATATGGCGGGGTGGCCGGCTTGGTCACGATTGAAGATGTACTTGAACAAATTGTTGGTGACATTGAAGACGAATACGATTTCGATGAAGCCAGCGACAACATCATTCTTGAATCGAGTGGCCGCTATCGCGTCAAGGCGCTCACTCAGATCGATGATTTCAACGCCGCCTTTGGCACGGCATTTACCGATACCGACCACGATACTGTGGGTGGTTTGGTGATTGATCATTTAGGTCGTCTGCCACGTCGCGGTGAATCACTCAACATCGAGGGCCTCCGCTTTCAGGTCCTGCGCGCAGATAGTCGACGCGTCTATACCTTGATCGTAGAAAAACCAAAAATTTGATGCGCGCTGCCGCGTCCCGTTGGATGCAACAACATCCCTGGGCTACGCCCGTTTTGGCGCTACTCTGTGGCGCAACACTCACCACTGCTTTTGATCCGATCGGCTATTGGCCATTGGGCTTGTTCGCGATGGGCGTTCTGGTTTGGTTGTGGCGTGACCTCCCTCACGTGTGGCGCGCAGCGCAACTGGGCTTTGCATTTGGACTGGGCTTGTTTTTAAGCGGTGTCTCGTGGATCGCTGTGAGCTTGCATGTGTTTGGTGGCATGCCGATGGCCTTGGCTGCATTGGCCACACTGTTGTTTTGTGTTTATCTTGCGCTGTATCCAGCATTGGTGGGGGCACTGTGTGTGTGGCTCAGTCCCTCAGGCCCTCGTCGCACCCTGTTTGCGGTGCCAGTGTTGTGGTGTTTATTTGAATGGCTGCGTAGCGTGGTGTTTACTGGCTTTCCTTGGTTGACACTTGGTTATGCCGGTACACAAGCGCCGTTTGCGGGCTTTGCACCGATTGTGGGTGTGTTTGGTATTTCAATGGTTATGTTGTGGGTCGTGGGTGGTTCAGTCGAATTAATTCGGCGTTGGCTACCCGCCGACGTACAAACCACAACGCACCGAAGCGTCGTGCGTTGGGTGGTGACATTGTGCGTGCTCCTAGGGGGTGGCGCGTTGTTACAACGTATCGAGTGGACACAAGCGATAGGCGCACCGCTCACGGTGAGCCTACTGCAAGGTAACGTCGCGCAAGATTTAAAGTTTGATCCGCGTCGCTATGCCAACACCGTTCAAACGTACACGGATTTGGCATTTCAATCGCAGGCGCGGTTGATTGTGTTACCCGAAACCGCTTTACCGCGTTTTCTCGATCAAATTGAACCAGACACACTCCACACCTTGCGTGCAATTGCGCAACGTAATCAAGGCGCCCTGTTACTTGGCGTACCTGTACGAAGCGATCCATCCACCTACTACAACGCGGCGATCAGTTTGGATGACGCGCCAATGCAACACTATCGCAAACAACATCTCGTGCCCTTTGGTGAATTCATTCCACCAGGACTGGAGGCGGTGTTGCATGTGCTGCATATACCGATGTCGGATTTTTCGCGCGGCCCCATCACGCAGCCCCCGATGCGCGTTGCCGGACAGCAAGTGGCCGTAAATATCTGCTACGAAGATGCGTTTGGTGCAGAACTCGCGCCCGCCGCAGCGCAAGCCACACTCTTGGCTAATGTAAGTAACGTGGCATGGTTTGGTGATTCGCTCGCCCCAGGTCAGCATTTACAAATTGCGCGCATGCGCGCCTTGGAAACCCAACGCGCTTTTATTAGCGCCACCAACACCGGCATGACCGCTGCAATTGATCGCAATGGGCGGGTCATCGCACGCTTGCCGCAGTTCACCATCGGTCGACTCGACACCAGCGTGCAAGGCTATACCGGCCTCACGCCTTATTTGCGCTGGAAAGATACGCCACTCATCTGTTTGCTGTGTATTGGCGTGATTGCGCTTTTCGTCCTACGCGATCGGCGGTAAAATTTAACGTTGCACGAATACTGAGCGCCAAGCAATCTGCGGCATACGCTAAGCAATCTGCGCGATACGCTAAAAGATGTACAAGGTTGGTAATTCGTTGGTGCTACCTCGTTGTACCTGCTTCGCTGTACCCGCTTCCCTGTAAGTTCTGCGTCGTTCCGTATCCGTTGTAGGTTGTAGGTTGTAGGTTTTCGTTCATCGCTCGACGCGTTATCTCCGCAACGCTTTTATAAGACGTTTATCGACTGTGTGGCCATGCTTACTTTTCAGCAACTCATTCAACGACTAAACCAGTTTTGGGATGCGCAGCGCTGTGTGCTGCTACAACCCTACGACATGGAAGTCGGCGCAGGCACATTTCACACCGCGACCTTCTTACGCGCCATCGGCCCCGAGCCATGGAACGCGGCCTACGTGCAACCTTCGCGGCGTCCCAAAGATGGGCGTTACGGCGAAAACCCCAATCGCTTACAGCATTACTACCAATATCAAGTAGCGATGAAACCATCGCCTCCCAATTTGCAAGCGCTGTATTTGCAGTCCTTGGTAGCCCTTGGTATCGACCCGATGGTGCATGACATTCGATTTGTCGAAGACGATTGGGAGTCCCCCACACTGGGTGCCTGGGGCTTGGGTTGGGAAGTCTGGCTCGATGGCATGGAAGTTACGCAATTTACTTATTTCCAAGAAGT
>CANIIA010000123.1 GCA_947467435.1 Betaproteobacteria bacterium | reverse complement strand
TTAAAGCGTGTGCCAGTACTCGATATTTTTATTATCGCGGCCGGGTTCATGCTGCGCTTACTGGCAGGGACGGCCGGTATTGGAATTCATCCTTCCCATTGGTTGTTGTTATGTGGTTTTTTGTTGACGTTGTTTTTGGGCTTTGCCAAGCGACGCGCAGAGCTTGCGCAATTGGCCGAAGGCAGCCAAGCGCATCGTCCGGTGCTGGCGGCGTATTCGATTGGATTTTTGGATGCCGCTGTGCATTTCTGTGCAGGTAGTATGTTGATTGCCTATGCGCTGTATTGTGTCGCCGAGGATACGTTGATTGAACACGGCACCGATCTCACGCTGACACTGCCTTGGGTGTGCTTTGGAACGTTTCGTTTTTTATGGCGTTTACGCCAACAGCGCGCAGGTGCCGACCCGACCATGGATTTGTTGTTTGACCCCTGGATGCTGGCAGCGCTCGCTGGATGGGTGGCGACGGTGGTGTTGCTGATCGTTTAACGGATGAGTGATTGAGGGAGTGATGATGTTGAATCTAAGCGAACCCAAAAAAATGCTGCTGTGTGGGCAATGCGTCTTGATGAGCGCGTTGTGTGCTTTGGGCGTTTTATTACCCGCAGGAGTGCAAGCACAACCCATCAGTGGCAAAACCATCCGTATTGTTGTGCCCTATGCGCCGGGGGCGGTACAAGACACGATTGCGCGCTCGGTGAATGCAGAGTTGGGTGCCGTCTTGAAGGCCAATGTCATTGTTGAAAACCGGCCGGGTGCGGGTGGCACCATTGGAACCGCGCAAGTGGCGCGCAGCGCGGCAGATGGCACCACGTTGGTCTTAGCTGCGGCCAGTCATACGATTGCCGGAAGTTTGTATGCAAAGCTTGCATACGACCCTATCCGTGATTTTTCTGGTGCAGCGCACATCGGCAATGCAGGTTATGTATTGATGGTGCATGCGGATGTTCCTGCGCGCAATTTGGCCGAGTTTGTGGGGTATGCAAAAGCCAATCCAGGAAAACTCAACTATGCCTCGGCGGGCAATGGCAGTGCCACGCATTTATCGATGGCTTACTTTGCGAGCATGGCTGGCATTGATGCCGTGCATGTGCCCTTTAAGGCCACAGGTGAAGCGGTGAATGAGGTGCTGGCCGGACGCGCTCAAGCGGTGATCTCTGCCAGCATCGGTGCGATTCCTTTTGCTAAAGATAGCCGTGTGCGTTTACTTGGAACGACTGGGCCGCAACGCTCGCGTTTTTTTCCGGAGCTTCCCACGATTTCTGAAGCGGGCATCGCCGGCTATACGTTCGACTCTTGGATGGGTTTGCTTGCGCCTGCATCGACGCCGCGACCCTTGTTAGAGCAAATCAACCAAGCCATGGCACGCTTGCTGAAAGACCCGGTGATCCTTGAGCGTTTACAAAAGCAAGGCGTCGAGCCGCAACCGCTGTCGGTGGAAGCCTTTGATCAGCTGTTGCGCACTGATGCAGAGCGTATGTCGCGGGTAGTGAAGGCATCTGGTGCACGGATCGATTAAATTGGGTGCCGGTCACTTGCTGTTGCGTGTCCACCATTGCGGTGCGTGTATGGCGTGCTTGCAGGCGACACGCTCAGCGTGAAGGCGTCGTACGCAGCGATTTTTTTGAACAACGAAATTTTGCGTCGCACAACGAAGCCGAGTTGCGTCTTCTGACTCATTCGACAGTTTGTCGTATGAGATTTTTGAAAGCTGCGTGCTACACTCATTCAGATTTGTTTCTACATCTGGCAGCACGTGATTGCTGTGCTGGTTTTTTAGTTTCTTGGTTTTTTAGTTTTTTGGTTTCTTGGAGAGGAAGCATGAAGATAAAAAGTCCGAAGGAATTTTGGGCGGGCCTGATGTTCATTGCATTCGGTCTGTTCTTTCTGATTGTGTCGATGAAGAGTTATCAGCTCGGAACAGCAGTGCGCATGGGCCCAGGCTACTTCCCCGCAGTGCTAGGTGGAATTCTTGCGGTGCTTGGCTTACTGACTTTTTTCCAAGGCTTAACGCTTGAAGGACCCAAAGTACCGAAGATGCATTTGCGCCCGATCTTTTTTATTTCGTTGGCGCTGATTCTTTTTGGCTACTTGATGAAGCCCTTGGGTTTTGTCATTGCCTGCGTGTTGCTGATTGTTGTGTCGGCATTCGGTGGACATGAATTCCGCTGGAAAGAGGTCACGCTGTTGAGCGTGTTGATGGTTATTTTTTCTGTGTTGGTGTTCGTGAAGGGTCTGACGTTGCCCTTCCCGTTGTGGCCAGCATTCCTGGGCTGAGGAGAACAACATGGATGCATCACTGATCAGTAACCTCGCGCTCGGATTTGGCGTTGCCTTCGAGTGGGTGAACTTACTTTACTGTTTGATTGGCGTGATTCTTGGCACCTTGATTGGTGTGTTACCCGGAATCGGTCCGGTGGCCACGATTGCCATGTTGCTGCCGATCACATTTACGCTCTCGCCGGTGGCGGCGCTCATCATGTTGGCCGGTATTTATTACGGCGCGCAATATGGTGGATCGACCTCAGCCATTTTGGTGAACCTCCCCGGTGAATCGTCATCGGTGGTGACTTGCTTGGATGGTTACCAGATGGCGCGTCAGGGTCGGGCCGGTCCGGCTTTGTTCACTGCTGCGGTCGGTTCGTTCTTTGCCGGCTGTTTGGCTACCTTAGTGGTCGCGATGTTTGCCCCACCTTTGGCAGAAGTCGCCTTGAAATTTGGCCCCGCCGAATATTTTTCGTTGATGGTGCTCGGTCTTGTGGCTGCCGTGGTGTTGGCGCATGGTTCGCTGGTTAAGGCCATTGCGATGGTGATTCTGGGGTTGTTGCTTGGCTTGATCGGCACCGACGTAAATTCCGGCGTGTTGCGTTTTGCGTTCGGTGTGTCAGAACTCGCCGACGGGATTGGTTTCGTTACCGTGGCGATGGGCGTGTTTGGTACGGCTGAAATCGTCACGAACCTCGAGATGAAAGATGAGCGCGAGGTCTTTACTGGCAAGGTCACGCACTTGTGGCCAACCAAAGAAGACTTCAAGCGAATCTGGAAGCCGATCTTGCGTGGCACGGTGCTTGGTTCTGCCTTGGGTATCTTGCCTGGAGGCGGTGCATTACTCGCTTCGTTTGGTGCTTACACGCTCGAGAAGAAAATTTCGAAGTACGGCCACGAGTTTGGTAAGGGCGCGATCGAGGGTGTGGCTGCGCCAGAAGCGGCCAACAATGCCGGTGCACAAACCTCGTTTATTCCGTTGCTTACCTTGGGTATTCCCTCGAATGCGGTGATGGCGCTGATGATTGGTGCCATGATGATTCAGGGTATCGCCCCAGGACCGCAGGTGATGAACGAAAAGCCACAGCTGTTCTGGGGCATGATCGCCTCGATGTGGATTGGTAACGCCATGCTGGTGATCCTGAACCTGCCGCTGATTGGTATGTGGATTAAGTTACTCACCGTGCCTTACCGTATTTTGTTCCCGTCCATTTTGCTGTTCATGTCGATTGGCGTGTTTAGCTTGTCGAACCAGCCGTTTGACGTGTTGTTGATGATGATGATGGGCTTGCTTGGTTACGTCTTCGTGAAGCTGGAGTGCGAAGCGGCACCGTTGATGTTGGGCTTTATTCTTGGCCCACTCATGGAAGAAAATCTGCGTCGCGCCATGTTGCTCTCGCGTGGTGACCCGATTGTCTTCTTGACGAAGCCCATTAGCGGGACATTCTTGGTGCTGTCCGTGCTGCTGATCGTGATCTTGGCCTTGCCAAGCCTACGTAAAAAGCGCGAAGAAGCGTTCCAAGAATAAACACATCGTCAACGCAAGATCGCAAAGGGCCCTCACCGGGCCCTTTGCTTTTGTTCTGTTGTTCTGTTGTTCTGTCGTCGTTCAGAAATATCACGCTCGGCATTGGTTTGTTCTATTGTTGAAAGGTGTTGCTCGTGGTCATTCTTGATGTACTTACGATGTGCCGATCGTTGCGTCTTGGGTATCGTTGGACCAGGGTGCTCGCGATCATTGCGATGTTATCGATCCAGTCGTTATTTGCGCCACCGGTGGCAGCACAACCTTCACCCACCTGGCCGGCACGACCCATCCGCTTGATTTGTCCTTACCCTGGTGGGCCAGTGGAGCTCTCGTCGCGACTGATCGCGCAGAAGTTACAAGAATCATTTGGACAACCGGTGATTGTTGAAAATCGACCGGGTGCAGGTGGTGTCATTGCAGCCGATGCGGTTGCCAAGGCAGCACCCGATGGCTACACCTTATTGATGGGTGCAGTGGCCACGCATGCAATTAACCCTGCATTGATGCCCAATTTACCGTATGACGCCCTACGTGATTTTCGTGCGCTGGCCTTGGTGGTGCAGGTGCCAAATGTCTTGGTCGTACATCCGGGCTTACCCGTGCAATCTGTACGTGAACTGATTGCGTTAGCCAAAGCACAACCTGGTCGTTTGGATTTTGCGTCGGGTTCAACCGGTTCGACTGGGCATTTAGCCGGCGAATTATTTAAGCAAATGACTGGTACCTATCTTGTGCATATTCCGTATCGTGGCGCGGCACCGGCCGTAGCAGATCTGCTGGCAGGTCGCGTGCAGCTGATGTTTGATAATCAAGCGAGCGCATTACCCAACATACAGTCGGGCAAGGTGCGCGCATTGGCGGTGACCACGATGCAACGTAGTGATGCGTTACCGGAGTTGCCTACACTGGATGCATCCGGTCTTAAAGGTGTGGATCTCACCACTTGGTGGGGGGTGATGGCACCGGCGAACACGCCCAATGACATTGCACAGCGGGTTGCCACATCGGTGCAAACCGCGTTGATGGTGCCAGAGGTGCGCGAACGCTTGCGCAACTTAGGTGCGCAAGCATCGAGTATTCGTAGTCCAGAGGCGTTTGCGAGTTTTGTGGCGAGTGAAAAAACGCTCTATGCGCAATTGGTCAAACGCGCGGGCGCAACCCCGGACTGATCGCGTTGAGATTTACAGCGCAGCGATCGTTTGTACTTCGACCAAGAATTGTTCTTGAACTAAACGATCAACGATCAGCAAGGTGTTGGGTGGATAGTTGCCGTTTGGGAACATCTTGGGGAATTCACGCAGACGCCAAGCCATGAACTTGGGAATGTCCTGTGAATGCACTAGATAGGTAGTGAATTGCACCACATTCGACCAGCCAGCGCCCGCAGACTTTAACGCGGCTTCTACGCTTTTAAATACCCCCGTGCATTGCGTATCAAAGTCGTCTCCAGGAACGAGCATGCCAGCGATGTAGAGCGTTTCGCTCGCTTTGACACGGGCCACATGTGAATACTGGCCTAAGGGTGCGCCTAAGGTGTCTGGGTTGTAGATTTTAATTTCAGCCATATCGAGTCCTTATCAAGTCGCTAGTGCTCGGCGGTTATCGACCACTGCGCGCGAGTTGTTTTGCTAAGTCTAAAAAGTCATCTGCATTGAAATCAAAACGTGCATCCGATTTCAGATCGACATGCGCGTCTGGCCCAAATTCTAACGGTCGCCGCACAAACGCGGTGGCCAGACCACAGCCTTGTGCAGCCACCAGGTCATTTTTATGCGCAGCCACCATCATCACTTGGGCAGGAGGTAACGAGAGATGTTCGCACGCGCCCAGATACGATTCTGGGTCGGGCTTGTAATGACGAAATGTTTCGCCAGAAAACACCGTATCCCAAGGTAGGCCGCCTGCCTTTGCCATATTGATGAGTAAAGAGACATTGCCATTTGATAGCGTGGCAATGGTGCGCGTTCGTTTCAGTTCACGTAAGCCGGCGCGCGCATCGGGCCAAGGTTTTAAGCGATGCCAAACTTGATTCAGGTGCACACGCTCGGCTTCGGTGAGTTGCGTCAAACTAAAGCGTGGCAGCAAAGTCTCTAAAACCATACGGTGTAAGTCATCGATTTTAGTCCAGGGCAATTCACCCGCGCGCACGCGCCCCATCGACGGTTGATAACCCGCGCGCCAGGCATCGGCAAATGCCACCGCATCTAAGCGGATCCGACGTTGTCGTGCCAGGCTGCGTACTTCGCGAATGATTGAGCCGCGCCAATCGACCACGGTACC
>CANIIA010000122.1 GCA_947467435.1 Betaproteobacteria bacterium | reverse complement strand
CGGCGCGCGCCGGTGGTTATCACTATCGCTGGGACGGCGCGCGTTGGATTGATACGCGCGATCAAACCGAACTCTTTGCGGCGCTATCGCGCTTATTTAGTGCGCAATCTGGCCATGCCGTGATTTTTGCTCAGCCGCGGTAACCGCCGTACGCGCGTTATTTTTAATTGGTGACTGGCGGAGGTTCGGCGCTCCCGCCAGGTGCATTTTCACGATAAAAATATTCCGGGCGTTTGCCCGCAGGTGTTCCGCCGTCGGCATCCAGTCGCACATCGACAATACCCTCGGGTGCTGTACGCAAAATTTCTGGAACGCCTTTGAGCACTTTTTCCATATAGCTAATCCACACCGGCAGCGCAGTCACGCCGCCCGTCTCATTTTTGCCAAGATTTTTTGGTTGATCATGACCAAACCAAGAGATGCCTACCAGCGAAGGTGAGTAGCCACAGAACCACGCATCGACGTGTTCGTTCGTGGTGCCGGTTTTGCCGGCTAAATCGTGTCGCCCAATTTTTGCAGCGCGCGCCGCCGTGCCATAGCGCGTCACATCTTGCAGCATAGAATCCATGATGAAGGCGTTGCGCGGATCAATCACGCGCTCGGCACCTTCGCCCGCCCGCACGGGATTGGATTGGCCGAGTGGATTGCCGCGATCATCCACAATGCGTTGAATGAAATACGGCTGGACGAGATAACCCCCATTCGCAAAAACCGCATAGGCACGTCCCATTTGCAATGGCGTGACCGCCCCGGCGCCAAGGGCCATCGTGAGGTATGCGGGATGACGCTCGGCATCAAACCCAAAACGCGTGATGTAGTCTTGCGCGTACTTGGTGCCAATCGCTTGCAAGATACGAATCGATACCATGTTCTTTGATTTGGCTAATGCCGTGCGCATGCGCATCGGCCCTTCGAATTTACCGTCGTAGTTTTTAGGCTCCCAACGTTGGCTACCGGTGACATCGGCCTCAACAACAATGGGTTCGTCGTTGATGATCGTGCTCGGTGTAAATCCTTTTTCAAGCGCAGCCGAATAAATAAACGGCTTAAATGAAGAACCAGGCTGGCGCCATGCTTGGGTCACGTGGTTGTACTTGTTGCGTCCAAAATCAAATCCACCGACCAAGGCTCGGATCGCCCCATCGTTAGGATCGAGCGACAAAAAGGCTGCCTCAGCTTCGGGCAGTTGCGTGAACTGCCAGGCGTTTTTTTCATCTTTTTGAATGCGTACGATCGAGCCGCGACGTAAGCGTTTTTGAGGGGCTGTTTTCTCATCCAATGCACGCGCGACAAATTTGAGCCCGTCACCAGAGAATAAAAGTTTTTGACCCTGACGCGTCACGATGATGACTTCTTTGGCATTTGCCGAAAGGACCAGCGCGGCGGCGAGATCATCATTGTCGTTGATGTCGGAGAGGGCTTCTTCAAAGTCATCATCGGTGGCGTCGGCTTTAAGCTCCACAAACCCTTCTGGGCCGCGGTAGCCGTGTCGCCGATCGTAGTCAAGTAACCCGGCGCGTAATGCCCGGTACGCTGCTTCTTGATCGGCTTTACGTAACGTGGTGTAGACGCGAAAGCCTTTGGTATACACATCGGCTGGATATTGTTCATACACCGCTTGACGTACCATTTCGGCCACAAACTCAGCATGAATGCCAAAGTCATTTGCTTCGCGTTTGACAGTGAGTGGTGCTTTGACCGCCTCAGCAAATTGCGCTTCGGTGATGTGACCCAACTCACGCATACGACGTAGTACGTACTGTTGACGTTGTTTCGCGCGTGTGGGATTGACCACGGGATTAAATGTCGACGGCGCTTTGGGTAAGCCTGCAAGCATCGCGGCTTCGGGTAAGGTGAGTTTGTCGAGTGTGGTGCCGTAATAAATTTGTGCCGCGGCGGCAAATCCATACGCGCGCTGGCCTAAATAAATTTGATTCACGTACAACTCGAGAATTTGATCTTTCGACAGATTGTTTTCGATTTTGAACGCGAGCAACGCCTCATACACTTTACGGGTCAGGGTGCGTTCTGAAGATAAAAAGAAATTCCGCGCCACTTGCATGGTGATGGTGCTGGCGCCTTGACGTCGACCACCCGAGGTGAGGTTGGCGTAGGCCGCGCGCAACACACCCACATAGTCAATGCCGGTGTGTTGATAAAAGCGCTCATCTTCGGCTGCCAAAATGGCTTGCTTGAGATGGTCGGGTACGTCTTGGATGGCAACAACCGCACGTCGCTCTTCGCCAAACTCACCGATTAATGTTCCCTCGGCGGTGTAAATACGCAGCGGAATTTTTGGCTGATAGTCGGTGAGCACCTCAAGCGAGGGCAGATTCGGCCACGCCAACACAATGACTAAACCAAGCGCACAAGCACCAATTGCCCCGAGACCGGCAAATAACGCCAAGGGAAAGGCCAAATAACGTAACCATGCGGGAGATCCGGGTGGCTTGGGTGGTGTAGCGCTGGGGCGTGGCAAGGCAGAACACCTTAGTTAAAAAAACAATAATTTACCTTATCGCTGAGGGGCTTGACTTTACACTGCCCAAATCGTTGTACGCATTTTTAAAACAAAAATCACGTTTTGATCAGCATCTGCTACCGATCAGCGCTCACCCGAATGTTGCTGGGGTTGTGTTTGGGATGGTGTTCTGGATCGGGTAGGGCAAGGTTAACGCGTCAGCAGTGTCAGCCCAAGGCGTTGCGCAGGCATCGTCGTGTTCGCTTGCGATGTGCTTCGTTTGCTTGAGGCCTGTGGTTCGTACGCATTGTTCCAGCGCAGTTTCCGCGTAAAAAAGGAAGTCATCTTGGGTCTGGCCTTATTTACACCGTCGGCACCGCCGCTCTTTGGCTTGGATATCAGCACCACCGCAGTCAAGTTGGTGGAGCTCAGTGCGCATGGCCGTCGAGGCTACAAGCTAGAACGCTTTGCGCTCGAACCTCTGCCACCGCAAGCCGTTGTCGATGGTGGAATTCAACAAGTAAGCGAGGTCGTGGCCGCCGTCAAACGGGCAGTTCAACAAACGGGCACACGTTTACGTCACGTCGCAATGGGCGTACCGGCCAGTGCAGTGATCACAAAAAAAATCATCACCCCAGCCAATTTAGATGCCTCAGCGCTGGCTTTTCATGTCGAGAATGAAGCCGATCAGTACATTCCGTTTGCGTTGGAAGAGGTGCACTTAGATTACCAAGTGCTTCCCCACCAGCCCACGCACCCCGAAGGGACGCAGGAGGTGCTAATTGCCGCCACACAAAAATCTCATGTCGACGAGCGCGTCGAGGTCGCCGACAGTGCGGGGTTAAAGGCGGTGGTGGTGGATATGGAATCGTTTGCGCAGCAAGCAGCGTTGTTGCACGCCATGCAAATGGATCACGCCATGCCCAACGATGAAAGCTGGGTCTGCATCGAAATCGGCGCCAATGCGATGGAGTTGAGCGTGATGCGTCATGGCGAGGTTATTTTTACACGCCAACATTTGCTCGGAGGGCAAACGCTCACCGCCGAAATGCAAAAACGTTATGGGCTTAGTCGAAAAGATGCAGAACAAGCCAAGCGCAATTTAAATCCGGCCGACGATGTGGCTGGTGTATTAGCGGCGTTTATTCAGCACGTCGTTCTGGAAGTGCAGCGTGCACTACAATTTTTTCAGGCTTCGGTGGACGATGCGCGTATTCAGCAAGTGATGTTATTTGGCGGTTCGTCCGTTTTACCTGGGCTACAAGAAGCGATCGCCGAACGCGTCGGCGTGGGCGCACTCCTTGTCGATCCATTTGCAATGATGGCGCTCGCTCCGCGTCTCAAGCGCCTGCCGATTGCCGAAGTCGCACCCGGCTTGGTATTGGCATGCGGCTTGGCGCTACGTCGCTTTGATGCCTTTCGGTAAGACCATGGCGATGCGCATTAATTTTTTACCTTGGCGTACGCAGCAGGCGGCGGAAGCGCGGCGGCATTTTTTATCGCTAACCGGCATGACCGCAGCGCTCGCCGGCGCGCTGATTTTATTGCTGTACGTGTATTACGCTGCACAAATCGCCCAGCAGCAACTCCGCAATCAGGTCTTGAATGCAGCAATCCAGCGTTTGGACATCGATATCAATGAAATTGGACGCTTGCGCGAACAAATTCAAGGCGTGTTACTCCGCAAGCGCACTATTGAATCGATGCAAGTTGATCGTGCGCGCGCCGTATTTTTACTCGAACAAATCGCGCGACTAACGCCAGAGGGTATTTATTTGCGCAGCCTGACCCAACGCGGCCTGCAAGTGAGCGTGGTTGGTTACGCCCAATCGGATGCCAAAGTGTCGACCTTCATGCGCAATCTAGACACGACACCTGGCATCGTGGATGCGCGACTCAATGAAATTAAAGCCGTCACTGCAAATGCGCGTCGATTAGCTGAATTTACCCTCGAATTTTCGTTGCAGCCAAATGTAGCGCTTGGGACGGCTTCATCAGCAACGCCAGGGGCGCCGGCTATCCAGAACACACCGACAAAAGCGGCTGGCTAATTGGCTATCCAACACACAATCCAAAGTTGGGCCGACAGAGTGCGTCACGTCGATTGGCGCGAACCATGGCATTGGCCAGTGCCCAGCCAAGCACTTGCATTAGTTGCTGTTTTTTTAGTGACCGGCAGCATAGGATTTTATTTGGTGGTGTTCAATCAAATTAATACGCTGCAAGCGGATCAGGCGCAAGAACAAACGCTGAAAGAAACGTATACGGTACGTAAAAAACGCGCTATTGCGCTCGAGTTACAACGACTACAGCGCACCGAAGCGCAGGAGCAATACGGTGCGTTGTTAAGGCAATTGCCAGATCGAACCCAAGTCGATGCCATGCTTGCCGAAATCAATCAACTCGGGCTAGCGCGCGGATTGCAATTCGAATTATTTAAGCCCGCAGGTACCGAAGTGATGCGTGAGTTTTACGCTGAACTACCGATCCAACTACGCGTGGTGGGCGCGTTTCATGACTTTGGTTCATTTGCTGCAGCAGTTGCCCAGCTACCGCGGTTGGTGGTGTTGCAGGAGCTCAATATCAGTACGCTGAAAGATGGCGTACTCCAAATGGATGCCACAGCGCGTACGTTTCGATACCTCGATGAGGAAGAGCTTGCGGTGCAGCGTAAGCGTGCTGAAAAAGCCAAGAGTGAAAAAAAATGAAGCGCGCGCGGATCTACACGCTGACATGGATATTGAGCCTACTGTTATTGGGCTGCGCAGATCAGGCGTCGGAAAATTTGCAGGCTGAACTTGACGCGATGAGTTCGGGATTGCGTGCGCAAATTGATCCCTTACCGCAACTCATTGAGCCTGCGCCGCTCAGCTATCTGGCAGCGGAGCTTCCCGATCCATTTCGTGCACAGCGCGTTGAAACCGCGGCCCGTTCACGCGGCGCTCATACCGGCACAGCACCGGATTTGAGTCGGCCACGCGAGCCGCTAGAGGCGTTCGCGCTCGATCAATTACAAGTGGTGGGTATTTTGCAGCAACGGAGTGATTATTTTGCGTTGATTCGTGCAGGCACAGTCGTATATCGCTTGCGTGTTGGTCAGCGTCTCGGTCAAAACCATGGCCGTATTACCGCTGTGGATACCCAAGGCGTCGATATCAAAGAGCTCGTCCAGGATGCCGCAGGCGATTGGACCGAGCGACGAGGACGCTTAAGCGTGCAAGGAGGTGGATGATGTGGCAAACCCACAGAATAAAAAAATGGTTGCTCTTGTTGCTGTGTTGCTATTGGGCGGCGAGCGCATGGGCACAAAACGCAGTGCAATCGGTGAGTGCCACACAAAAAGACGGCCAATCGGTTTTGCGAGTACAACTACGTGAAGCCCTCACTACGCTTCCCAAAAGTTTTGCCACCGAGGACCCCTCGCGGTTGGTGTTTGATTTTCAGGACACCATCAATTTGCTCGGCCGCACAGGTTCGAGCATTGATCAAGGTGTTATTCGTGGTGTGAATGTTGTGCAATCGGGTCAGCGCACACGCCTAATTTTAAATTTACGCCAACGGGTGACGCATCAGGCCGAGATGGAAGGCAATGTGCTGTTGATTACGTTGATGGCACCCACATCCGCCGATCCGGTG
>CANIIA010000121.1 GCA_947467435.1 Betaproteobacteria bacterium | reverse complement strand
GTCGAGTACGGATTTCGTTTGCCTTCTGCTCTAGATAACCGGCCGCTCCGCTTTGATGAATTTGAACGCATTATTCGCCAGACCGTGTTTGTATCCGCTACGCCTTCAAATTACGAGCGTGAACACTCCGGTCAAGTCGTGGAACAGCTGGTGCGTCCCACCGGCTTGATTGACCCTGTCGTGATGGTGCGACCAGCGGTCAATCAGGTCGATGACTTGCAATCTGAAATTACCGCGCGGGTTGCTGTCAATGAACGCGTGTTGGTCACCACGCTCACCAAACGCATGGCCGAAGACCTCACGGAATATCTACGCGATCATGGCACCCGCGTGCGTTATTTGCATTCCGAAATCGATACCGTCGAGCGCGTCGAAATTTTGCGCGATTTACGTCTTGGTGAATTTGATGTGCTGGTCGGTATCAACTTGTTACGCGAAGGCCTGGATTTACCTGAAGTGTCGCTCGTGGCGATTTTAGATGCCGATAAAGAGGGCTTTTTACGCTCGGAGCGATCGCTGATTCAAACCATTGGTCGCGCTGCTCGGCACCTGAATGGCACTGCCATTTTGTATGCAGACCGCATGACCGATTCAATGAAACAAGCGATTGCTGAAACAGACCGTCGCCGCAGCGTTCAGAAGCAGTTCAATACGGATCACAATATCGCACCACGCGGCGTGGTCAAGCGCATCAAAGACCTGATCGATGGCGTGTACGATTCTGGCGGTGCCTTGGCTGACTTAAAGGCTGCTGAATCTGGGGCGCGTTACGACGCGATGGGTGAAAAGGAACTCGCGCGTGAGATCAAGCGAATTGAAAAAGAAATGCTCGATGCTGCACGCAATCTAGAATTTGAAAAAGCAGCGCAAGCGCGAGACCGCTTGGGTGAACTCAGGCGACGTGCTTTCGGAGCACATGCACCAGGCGAATAGCGTTGCTACAAAAAAAATGTCGCCTGCATTATTGTTGCAGGCGACATTAGGATGCGCTATTGGGCTGTATGTTGCACTTAGCTAGACGGCGTCTGATCGCTCCGCGCCGTTTCGACTTGCTGCAGCGGTTCAGCAACCATACGTTGGCGTTCACGTCGCGGACGACCCAAGCGCACTGGTTGTTCTTCGACGATAGGCGCGCTTGGCTTGATCACAGTTTCAACCATTTGTAATCCAGCGCTCGAGAGCATCGCCGAGGTATCGATTTTGGGCGCGGGCGGAGGGTTGTATGCAGGCTCGACAGGGGCAGGTGCTGCAACAACGTTTTGCACAGGCGTCTCAGCAAGAACTTCATGTTGTGTGGCGACCACATGCTCAACGGGTGGCGCCACAGGCGTCGCGGCAACGACCGGGCTTGAGATTGGCGGAGTGATCGGCGTTGGTTCAGCTGTCCAGCTTGGCGTGACGGCGGGTTGCTGCATCGAAATCGGTGCAGCGTCGTGATGCAGCACTGGCGCCGTTGAATGCTCAACAGCTGCGGAGGTGTTCACTGGCGAAGCAGTCACAGCGGCGTTGGTGTCTTGCGCGATGGGTGTACCAGTATCTACTTGCTGTGATGCATGCTCACGCGGGCCACGATCGCGTCCACCACGACGGCCACGGCGTCCACGGCGTTCTTCACCTTCTGGTCGCGCTTCACGTGGTGCATCATTTGCTGAAGCTTGATGGTCCGGATGTTGACGTGGCTCGCGCGGCTCGCGCGGTTCACGCGGCGGTCGGCCTTGTTGTGATTGCTCACGACGCTCTTGTTGCGGACGATCTTCACGCGCAGCACGTTCATTTTGTGGACGTGTTTCGTTTTGATTGCCACGACCTTCGCGGCGTTCATTGCCGCGCTGGTGACGATCACCACGATTGCGATCACCCCCACGATCTCGACCACCACGTCGACCTTCTTGACGTTCAAAGCGCTCGCCACGGCCACCTTCACGGCGCGCGGTTTGTGGTGGTTTCGATACTGGGGCAGGGGTGGCTGACGCGTCGCGCTTAAACCATCCAAGAATGCGTGAAATTAAACCAGGCTCATGACGGTCAACGGCAGTTTGCTGGCGCGGTGCTTGGCGTGTGACGTCAACACGCTGCGCTTCGGGCAGATTGGGTGCGGGTTGATCAGGCGTAATCCCTTGCACAGCCGCTTGTTGACGCGGCTTGATGGGTTCGGTGGTGCCTGTGCTCGTTTCAACCGCGGCGGGTTCTTGCACCATCTCAAAACTCGCCGGGATGTGATCCATCTCGTTGAGTTCTTCGTGACGCAAGCGCTGCACGGTGTAATGCGGCGTTTCTAAGTGAATATTGGGGATCAACAAAATGTTGACCTTCAGGCGCGCCTCGAGCTTTTGAATTTCGGTGCGTTTTTCGTTCAATAAGAAGGTGGCCACATCAACAGGGACTTGGACATGCACCGCCCCCGTGTTTTCTTTCATCGCTTCTTCTTGCAAGATCCGCAGCACATGCAGTGCTGTCGATTCAGTTCCGCGAATATGGCCCGTGCCGCCACAACGTGGGCAGGTGATATGACTGGTTTCGCCCAGCGAAGGTTGTAAGCGCTGGCGAGACAGTTCGAGCAAACCAAAGCGAGAAATCTTGCCGGTTTGAACTCGTGCACGGTCGTGTCGTAAGGCATCCCGTAAACGATTTTCGATTTCGCGCTGATTGCGCTGCGACTCCATGTCGATGAAGTCGATGACAATCAAACCACCTAAATCGCGTAAGCGTAGCTGTCGTGCCACTTCATCGGCGGCCTCTAAATTAGTCCGTAGTGCTGTTTCTTCGATGTCGTGGCCTTTGGTGGCTCGCGCGGAGTTCACGTCGATCGACACCAAGGCTTCGGTGTGATCGATCACGACCGCGCCACCTGAGGGGAGGCTCACTTGACGCGAAAAAGCCGACTCAATCTGATGCTCGATTTGAAACCGCGAGAACAACGGAACATCGTCGCGGTAATGTTTCACTTTGTGCACGTTGGCCGGCATGACTGTTTGCATGAAGGCACGTGCTTGTTCGTAGATTTCTTCGGTATCGATGAGGATTTCACCGATATCGGGCTGTAAATAGTCGCGAATAGCGCGAATCACCAAGCTCGATTCGAGATAAATCAGAAACGGTTTGGGTTTATAGCGACCATCTTCACCCGGCGTACGGTCGCTGGCGGCCTGTTCGATCGCGCCCCACAATTGGAGTAGGTAGCTCAGGTCCCATTTGAGTTCTTCGATGTCACGACCAATGCCTGCGGTTCGAGCGATCACGCTCATCCCCTGCGGCACATTCAGTTGGTCAATCATCGCGCGAAGCTCGTCGCGGTCTTCACCCTCGACACGGCGCGAAACACCGCCGCCGCGCGGATTGTTCGGCATCACGACCAAATAGCGGCCGGCCAGGCTAATAAACGTGGTGAGCGCTGCGCCTTTGTTGCCGCGCTCGTCTTTCTCTACTTGAACGATGAGCTCTTGGCCTTCTTTGAGCGCATCTTGAATGCGGGCTTTACCGACTTCGGCATCCGCACGGAAATAACTGCGCGCAACTTCTTTGAAGGGTAAAAAGCCGTGGCGCTCTTCTCCGTAATCAACGAAGGCCGCCTCAAGGCTGGGCTCGATGCGGGTAATGACGCCTTTGTAGATGTTACTTTTTCGTTGTTCCCTTGTGGCAGATTCAATGTCCAGATCGATGAGTTTTTGACCATCGACGATCGCGACGCGCAGTTCTTCCTGCTGCGTAGCGTTAAATAGCATGCGTTTCACTTATTCTTCTCCTCAGCGGCAGGAGCGTCCGTGAAACCACGGTCAGCGGTTCGCTAGCTCAGTGTGCGATATGCGTTGTTGAGCAATGGTTGTATTTCGAGATATCGACGTAGGTTTGTCTTCAGAACGAAATAGCGGCGTTGGCCAGGATCGGTGCGTCTCGCGGCTGATATATGGCTCGCGGTGCGCGGCGAATTTCCGTGGATACAGACTCTCAGGGTGCGCTTTCAATTACTATCGGTACTTCCAGGATCGCTACTTCCGGTGAGCGAAATTAACCAACTGCTTTGGGCCCGGCAACGTTCGGGCAGGAGGCGTGTGGTTGGTCCCTCGCGCGGAAAAAACTCCGGGCGGACTGCTGCGGGCCGTGCCTCGCAACGCAAAGCAAGCGGGTAGAGTATAAGCAAAATGAAGGAGTTAAGTAAAGCAAAGGTGACGCTGCTTGAAGTTGATGAGGCGGGCGAAGGCCAGCGTTTAGACAACTTTTTGGTGCGTCACTTGAAAGGCGTGCCCAAAAGCCATCTGTACCGTGTGGTGCGTAGCGGCGAGGTGCGCGTCAACCGTGGCAGGATTCAGCCCGATTACCGCCTGAAGTTGGGCGATTTGGTCCGCATTCCGCCGGTTCGTGTGGCGAGTCCAGCGCTCACGCCCTCGTCACCCAAGCCATTGCACTTACCCATTGCCTACGAAGATGCGGCATTGTTGGTGATTGATAAGCCCTCAGGGATTGCCGTCCACGGCGGGAGCGGTGTGTCCTACGGGGTGATCGAATCGCTTCGCGTGGAACGACCTCAGGCTAAGTTTCTTGAGCTCGTACATCGATTAGATCGTGATACGTCGGGTTTGTTGATGGTGGCGAAAAAACGCTCGGCCTTGGTGGCGTTGCATGAAGCGATGCGCGCGGGAGAAATTCGTAAAGACTATCTCGCGGTGGTCAGTGGCTTATGGAAAGGCGGGGCGCGAACCGTGGATGCTCCGTTACATAAAGCCGTCACCGATCAAGGCGAGCGTCGCGTCAGTGTGCGAGCGGGTGGAGATCGTGCCGAGTCGCGCTTTCAGCCGCGTCAGCGCTCTGCGTTGGCAAGTTTGCTCGAAGTTCATCTGATCACGGGACGAACTCATCAGATTCGTGTGCATGCAGCGCACATTGGCCATCCCATTTTGGGCGATGACAAATACGGCGATTTTGCGTTGAATCGTACCTTGCATCGAGAAGCTGGCGTGCGCCGCTTGTTTTTACATGCGCATCGTTTGGCCTTGTCGCACCCAATTAGCGCTGAACCCATGACCGTTGTCGCCGCGCTGCCGAAGGACATGCAATCTTTTTGTGAAAGTCACTTTGATGCCCACGTCTGAACGTCGATATCCCGTGCTGGTGTTTGATTGGGACGGCACGCTCTTAGATTCTGCCGCGTCGATCACGACCAGCATTCAAGAAGCTGCACGTGAAATGGGCTTGCCCGTGCCGCCCCGCGAACGTGCTTCGCACGTCATTGGTTTAGGTTTAGAGGACGCTTTACGCTCGGCTGTGCCAGAGCTGGAGCGCAGTGGGTATAACGAGTTTGTGGGTTTATATCGCAAGCATTTTTTATTGCGTGAACCCACCATGACTTTGTTTGATGGCGTGCCAGAAATGCTCAGCGATTTGGTTGCGCGGGGGCATACGCTTGCTGTCGCCACCGGCAAAAGTCGCCAAGGCCTAAATCGCGCCATGCAGGCCACGCAACTGATGGAGTTTTTTACAGCGACACGTTGCGCTGATGAAACGGAGTCCAAGCCGCATCCAGCGATGCTTTATGAGTTGATCGATGAATTAGACACACCGGCACATCAATTGTTGATGATTGGCGATACAACGCACGATTTAGAAATGGCGCGTCGTGCCAAGGTCGATGCAGTGGGGGTCTCTTATGGTGCGCACCCTGCGGCTGGGTTACATGCCTTACGACCAGCGCAAGTCGTCAGTTCGATCGCGGCTTTGTCTGCATGGCTACAGAACAACGCTTAATTTGCGCTTCAGATGCGTTGGTGAACGCTGGAAAAGGCGTGCGCTTTGACGTGCAATGGCGGGGGCAAACTGTACCTGCATTTGTGGTTCGATTTGCAGATGAGGTGCACGCGTATTTAAACCGCTGCTCGCATGTGGCCATGGAGTTAGATTGGCAACCGGGTGTTTTTTTCGATGCGGATGGCATCGATTTGATATGCTCAACACACGGTGCTTTGTTTGCTGCGCAGACCGGTCGTTGCGTTGGCGGTCCGTGTGCGGGTGGTCCGTTGGTGAAGCTCGACGTCGTCGAGCGTGATGGCGCCGTTTTTTTGAAGGAAGATCAACATGTCTGAACCAACCGAACAGTGGGAACGTGGTGTCCTTGAAACGCTGGCTAGCGGGGTCTTGCGCGAACAGCGTGCGGCGCGTCGGTGGAAAATATTTTTCAGATTGCTCACGTTTTTCTATATTGGCGTGGTGTTGGTGATTTTGCTTGATCTGCGCGGTAAAACTGAGCTGACTGGTACAAGCAAACACACCGCCCTGGTGGACGTGAGCGGCATCATCGGTCCAGGGGCAGATGCGAGCGCAGAAAAAATTAATGCGGCTTTACAAGCTGCGTTTAAGGATGGCAACACCAAAGGCGTGGTGGTGCGTATCAACAGCCCTGGCGGTAGCCCTGTACAAGC
>CANIIA010000120.1 GCA_947467435.1 Betaproteobacteria bacterium | reverse complement strand
TCGCGCTCGACGGTCGGCACCATGACGGAACTCAATGACCATCTCAAGCTGCTCTTTGCACGCGCAGCGCAGTTGTTTTGTCGTCAATGTGGTCAGTCAGTCCATCGTGATACGTCAGGGGGCATTGCCGATCAACTGATGCAACGCGCAGCGGCAGCCGGTGACCCGCGTTTGGTGATTACATTTCCGATCACCGTACCGAAAAATTTTTCTGATCAAGAAGTCACCGCCCTACTCGAGCAACAAGGCTATACGCGCATTCATGCGCGCTCAAAAACGATCCTGGAAGTGGTCCAAGACCGATTGCGTGCGGCGCAGGCCGAATGCGCGCGCGTGGTTGAAGCCATCGAAGCGGCGTTACGCGTTGGTCAAGGACGCGTCAACGTATATGTACTCAACGATGCCACCGAACCCACCGGCGAGGTCTGGCGCTACTCATCCGATTTACATTGCGCCAGTTGCGATCAACACTACAGCGCTGCAACCTCGAGTTTGTTTTCGTTTAATTCACCGATCGGTGCCTGTGAAAGCTGCCGTGGTTTTGGTCGTGTCATCGGCATTGATTTTGGATTGATCGTTCCAGATGAAAGTAAATCGATTCGCGATGGTGCGGTCCGGCCTTGGCAAACCCCCAGCTTTAAAGAATGCCAAGACGATATTCTGAAGTACGCCAAATTACGCGGTGTTCCGATCGATACGCCGTGGCGTGAACTCTCCGATGCCGAACGCCATTGGGTGCTCGAAGGCGAAGACAACTGGGTCAGTTGGAAAAAATCTTGGCCTGGTGTTTGGTATGGCGTGCGGCGTTTCTTTGCTTGGTTAGAAACCAAAGCCTACAAGATGCACATTCGTGTCTTGTTATCAAAGTACCGCGCTTATACCGCTTGCGAGGCGTGTGATGGAGCACGACTCAAGCCCGACGCGCTGCTTTGGCGTTTAGGTACCCAAGAAGACGCCAACGCGGTGTTACCTGCCACTGCACGTCACCGGCCGAAAGGGGTGGGTTTCGACCGCAAGCAACTCGAAGCCCTACCCGGTTTGACCGTGCACGATTTAATGTTGTTACCCATTTCGCGCACCCGCGCGTTGATGGACGGTCTGCACCTGCCGGCCCCTTTAGATGAAGCGACCGATTTATTGCTCGGAGAAATTCGTAGCCGCCTACGTTATTTGTGTGATGTGGGGTTAGGCTATCTCACGCTCGATCGTCAATCGCGCACGCTGTCAGGTGGTGAAGTGCAGCGAATCAATTTAACGACAGCGCTGGGCACGTCCCTAGTAAACACCTTATTTGTACTCGATGAACCATCGATTGGTTTGCATCCGCGCGATATGGGTCGTGTGATCGGTGTGATGCATCGTTTACGAGATGCCGGCAATTCGTTGGTGGTCGTGGAACACGATCCACAAATCATGTTTGAAGCCGATCGACTGCTCGATATGGGCCCAGGCCCTGGCGAGCGCGGCGGTGAGGTGGTGTTTTTTGGTACACCAGAAGAACTTCGCACCGCCTCCACACTGACGGCTGATTATCTTTCTGGGCGTCGACGCGCTGGCGCTGCCGCGTGGGGCGAAGGTCGTGCACGCATGTTGCCACCGGCACCAGAAATCAAGCTGCTCGGCGTGAGCGAGCACAACCTGAAAAATGTGGATGTCACGATTCCCTTACAGCGCTTGGTGAGTGTGACAGGTGTGTCTGGCTCGGGAAAATCGACGCTGATTCAAGACGTGTTGTACGCCGCCCTACGCAAAGCCAAAGGACAACCAAGCGACACCCCCGGACGCCATCGTGCCCTCCAAGGTCACGAGCACATTGCCGATGTGGTGATGGTGGATCAAACACCGATCGGAAAAACTGCCCGCTCAAACCCGGCAAGTTATGTTGGCGCTTGGGATGCGATTCGCACGCTGTTTGCAAAATCAGATCTCGCACTCGAGCGCAGTTATAGCCCAGGCACGTTTAGTTTTAACGCGGGAAATGGTCGCTGCCCCAGTTGTGGTGGCAACGGGTTTGAGCATGTGGAAATGCAGTTTTTATCGGACGTGTATTTACGCTGTGCAGAATGCAACGGCCAGCGCTTTCGTCCCGAAGTGCTCGAAGTCATGGTGCGTGGAAAATCGATCGCACAAGTGCTCGAGCTCACCGTGTCCGAAGCACTGGTGTTTTTTAAAGCCGAAGCCGCGGTACAAACGGCGCTCAAACCGCTGGCCGATGTGGGTCTGGAATACCTTCGCCTGGGTCAACCGGTACCCACGCTCTCTGGCGGTGAAGCACAACGACTCAAACTTGCCGGCCACCTAGCCGAAGCTGCGCGCAGCGGAAAACTCGCGCAAGGCTCGTTATTTTTATTTGATGAACCAACGACTGGTTTGCACTTTGAAGATGTCGCGAAATTGTTGCGTGCATTTCGGCAACTGTTATCGGCAGGCCATTCGTTGGTCGTGATTGAACACAACTTGGATGTGATTGCCGCATCCGATTGGCTGATCGACCTTGGCCCCGAAGGCGGCGATGCCGGTGGCCAACTGTTGGTGGCCGGTACACCCGAAGACGTCATGCGCACCAGCGGCTCTTACACCGGACAAGCGCTCGCTGATTACGAGCGTGCACTCAACCAAGGCGCAGCCCTCGATGCAATTTCCGCTGCGCGTCATGCGCCGGGCATTCCGCTGCAACACGCGCTGCAAAAAACACACCGCCGCCAGTTACCCTCTGCGATTCGCATTCATCATGCACGAGAGCACAACCTAAAAAATATTGATGTGGATATTCCACATCAGCGATTCACTGTGATCACCGGTGTATCGGGTTCAGGTAAATCAACACTCGCCTTCGATATTATTTTTGCAGAGGGTCAGCGACGTTATCTTGAATCACTCAACGCTTACGCACGGCAGTTTGTACAACCAGCGTCACGTCCAGATGTCGATGCCATCTATGGCATTCCGCCCACGGTTGCAATTGAACAACGCACTTCGCGCGGTGGACGTAAATCAACTGTAGCCACACTCACCGAGATTTACCACTTCCTGCGATTACTGTATGTCAAGCTGGGTACCCAGCATTGCCCCGATTGCCAAGTCGCGATCGAACCGCAAAGCGAAGCGGCGATTGCAGCCCGTTTGTTACGTGACTATCGCGGACAACGCGTGGGCTTACTGGCCCCATTGGTGACGGCACGCAAAGGCTATTACACCGATTTAGCCAAATGGGCTGCCGCGCGCGGTTACACCCATCTGCGTGTTGACGGTGCATTTTTACCGACAGATCGTTGGCCGAGATTGGATCGCTTTAAAGAGCACACCATTGAGTTGCCGGTGGCTGATTTGCGCGTGTTACCCGAGCACGAAGCGCAGTTACGCGCAGCGCTCAGCAGCGCATTGGAATATGGCAAAGGCGTGGTGCACGTGCTGTCCGATCTAGATGCCCTCGTGGCTGCTGCAGCCAAAGGCAAGCGCAATACCGCCGGTATGGTTGAGTTGCAATTAAAGCAACAGGTGTTTTCAACCAAACGCGCTTGCCCCAGTTGCGCGCGGAGTTTTAACGAACTTGATCCGCGATTATTTTCATTTAATTCAGCCCATGGCTGGTGCACCACCTGTTTTGGTACGGGGATCAAACTCACTGGCTTTCAGTGGGATGCGTCGCACGAAAAAACCGGCACCGAAGATCAAATGCTTGATCGTTTTGCCGATTGGCTGGAGGTCGAAGAAGCGTGCGTCAGTTGCAACGGTCAGCGACTCAATGCTGAGGCGCTAGCGGTGCGCTACGCCAATCGATCGATTGCCGACTTTACTGCCTTACCCGTCTCGCGGATCGCCGATGAAATGTCAGCACTCCAACTCACCGGTCGCGACGAAGAAATTGCGCGTGATTTACTCGCCGAGTTACGCGCGCGTTTGGGTTTCTTAAACGATGTGGGCTTGGGTTATTTAGCGCTCAATCGTTCTGCACCCACGCTCTCGGGTGGTGAAGCGCAACGCATTCGCTTAGCCGCGCAATTGGGTTCTAATCTACGCGGCGTTTGTTACATCCTAGATGAGCCGACCATCGGCTTACACCCGCGCGACAATCAGATCTTACTCAACGTACTTGAACAACTCGAAGCCAAAGGCAACACATTGGTGGTGGTGGAACACGATGAAGACACGATTCGACGCGCACATCATGTGATCGATTTAGGTCCAGGTGCTGGTCGTTTGGGGGGTGAAATCATCGCGCAAGGCAACGCCACGGCCCTCATGAATAACCCGGCATCCATCACTGGTCGTTTTTTAAAGTCCCCCCTGCGCCACCCGATTCATCCACGACGCGAGGTCAACAAACAAACGCCTAGCATTGATATTCGCAGCGCCTCGCTACACAACTTAAAAAATACCGATGCACGTATTCCGTTGGCGCGCTTGTGTGTGATTACTGGCGTTTCGGGCTCCGGCAAATCCACCTTGGCGCGCGATATTTTGCATGCCAATTTATCGCGCCTGACTTCTGATGCTGGCAGAAAATCTGGCCAATCTGCGGCCACCGGATGTCGTGAATTACGTGGCTGGCAAGCGGTCGGACGTGTCCTCGAAGTGGATCAAACACCGATCGGAAAAACACCGCGCTCCTGCCCCGCCACTTACGTTGGGTTTTGGGATGCCATCCGACGTCTGTTTGCTGAAACGACTGAGGCACGCATGCGCGGCTGGACCGCAAGCCGCTTTTCTTTTAACACCACGGGTGGACGTTGTGAATCCTGTGAAGGTCAGGGCGTGCAGAAAATCGAAATGTCGTTCTTGCCGGATGTTCGCGTGTTATGCGAAGCGTGTCGTGGCAAACGCTTTAATCCCGAAACACTCAGTGTGCGCTGGCGCGAGCACACCATAGGGGATGTGTTAGCGATGAGCGTGGATGAGGCGGTCACATTCTTTTCGGCGCATTCTGCTATCCATCATGCATTACGTCTCTTACAAGATGTCGGACTGGGATATCTCACACTGGGTCAACAAAGTCCCACGCTATCGGGTGGTGAAGCACAACGGATTAAACTGGTCACCGAACTCTCTAAAGTGCGCATGGATGCCGAAGGCAATGCTTTGTCTCGACCTGGTCGGGGCGGTGAGCACAAACACACCTTGTATGTACTGGACGAACCCACCGTGGGACTGCACATGGCGGATGTCGAAAAATTAATTCATGTACTACATCGATTAGTCGATGCGGGTAATAGTGTGGTGGTGATTGAGCATAATTTAGACGTCATGGCCGAAGCCGATTGGATGATTGATTTGGGTCCCGAAGGTGGTGATGGTGGCGGCGAAGTGGTTGCCCAAGGCGCGCCGGAAGAAATCAATACACCAAACACCCGCTCACACACCGCAAAAATTTTAGGTGCCTTTTTATCCGAGCGACTACAGCAACCCCCAATCATCCGCCATCCAGAATGATCTAGCGCGCATCCTTTTCACCTCTTTTTTTCTACGACACTCGACGCCATGCAATCCACAGACCCATCGATTCGATTAACCAGCTTTAGTCATGGCGGTGGTTGCGGTTGCAAAATTGCACCCGCTGTCCTATCTCAATTACTCGCGCAAACTCCCGTGCGTGGCCTACCAACGGCTTTGATGGTGGGCACCGAAACCGCAGACGATGCGGCGGTCTATCGGCTCAATGACCAGCAAGCACTCATTGCCACCACCGATTTTTTTACGCCGATTGTCGATGACCCGTATGACTTTGGTCGCATCGCCGCCACCAATGCAATTTCAGACATCTACGCGATGGGTGGTACGCCGATCTTTGCTCTCGCGATTGTTGGCATGCCACTTGAAAAATTACCCATCGATGTGATTGGAAAAATTTTGGCAGGTGGTGAGTCGGTGTGTCACGCCGCAGGCATTCCCATTGCCGGTGGGCATTCGATTGATGTGCTTGAACCGATTTACGGTTTAGTCGCCTTAGGCCTCGTGCATCCGGACAAGGTCAAGCGCAACAGCAGCGCACGGGCGGGTGATCGATTAATTTTGAGTAAGCCGCTGGGCGTTGGCGTACTCTCCGCTGCATTAAAAAAAGGCGTGTTATCAACGCAGGGCTATGCCGCCATGATTGCATCGACCACACGTTTAAACACACCAGGAAAAGCACTGTCTGAATTGAACGACGTGCATGCCCTCACCGATGTCACAGGATTTGGCTTGGCTGGTCACTTACTTGAAATGTGTCGTGGTTCGAATTTAGATGCGCACATTGATTTTGCGCAAGTACCTGTCATCAACGAAGCCTTGCACTGGGCGCAGCAAGGCACACGCACTGGAGCCACCGAACGCAATTGGTCTGGATATGGCGCGGAAGTTGCACTGCCCAACAACGCGCCAGATTGGATCAAAACACTCATCACTGATCCGCAAACCAGCGGTGGATTACTGATTGCATGCGCACCAGAGGCAGAAGCCGCCGTACACGCCCTACTGAGCACACACGGATTTCTTGACGCCCAAACGATTGGACATCTACAAGCGCGCACCGATACAACGCTTGCGCATTTACGCGTTAG
>CANIIA010000119.1 GCA_947467435.1 Betaproteobacteria bacterium | reverse complement strand
CCTGGACAGCCCATCTACGTAATGTTGTATGCGGGTCTAATTATTTTCTTCTGTTTCTTCTACACGGCGTTGCAATACAACCCCAAAGAAACCGCGGATAACTTAAAAAAATCGGGTGCTTTCGTCCCGGGGATTCGCCCAGGTGAACAAACCGCGCGCTACATCGAGAAAATCCTCACGCGCCTCACTTTAGTTGGCGCGGTGTATGTGACGCTCGTTTGCTTGCTGCCAGAGTTCTTGATTTTGAAATGGAACGTGCCGTTTTATTTTGGCGGTACGTCATTGTTGATTATTGTTGTCGTGACGATGGATTTCATGGCGCAAGTTCAGGCTTATGTGATGTCGCATCAGTACGAAAGTCTGCTCAAGAAGGCGAACTTCAAGGGTGGATTGGCGACCCGATAAGGGGAGACGCGAAAACGTATGTCCAAAGAAGACGTGATCCAAATGCAGGGGGAAATTGAAGAGAACCTGCCCAATGCGACCTTTCGGGTCAAGCTGGAAAATGGTCATGTGGTCCTTGGACACATTTCCGGGAAGATGCGGATGAATTACATCCGTATTTTGCCGGGCGACAAAGTGACGGTGGAGTTGACGCCTTACGATTTGTCGCGGGGTCGCATCGTGTTCCGGGCCAAGTAGGCCTGGGTGCAGTGAAAGATTTCAGGAGAGCAACATGAAAGTGAATGCTTCGGTCAAAAAGATTTGTCGTAAGTGCAAAATCATCCGCCGCAAAGGTGTTGTGCGTGTGATTTGTACTGACCCACGTCACAAGCAGCGTCAAGGTTAATCAAGCCATTGAACATGCAGACTTTTTCAGCTAAAATTTCCGGTTTTCCGTTGCCGATTTGCGGCCGCGGTTTTTATTGTTTTGCGGGGTAACCCATGGCTCGTATTGCAGGGATCAACATTCCTAATCATCAGCACGCAGAAATTGCGTTAACCGCCGTTTTTGGCATTGGTCGCGCTCGCGCAAAGGCAATTTGTGCAGCAGCCAGTGTGGATGGCAAGCGCAAGATGAAAGACCTCACAGACGCAGAAGTTGATCGCTTGCGCGAGGGGGTTGGGCGCTTTTCGGTTGAAGGCGATCTGCGTCGCGAAGGTTCCATGAGCATCAAGCGCTTAATGGATCTGGGTTGCTATCGTGGTCTGCGTCATCGTAAAGGTTTGCCGGTGCGCGGTCAGCGTACGCGGACCAACGCACGCACACGTAAAGGACCACGTAAGGCCGCGATTGCGAATAAAGCAGCGCCAAGCAAAGGCTAATCAGGACGCATTGTCCGCTAGGGCATAACGATTTCAGGATCAGAGGAACTTCATGGCTAAGGCTCCAACAGCACAACAATTGCAAGCGCAAGCGCGTGCTCGCAAGAAGGTGAAGAAAAACGTTGCCGAAGGCATCGCGCATATTCACGCTTCTTTCAACAACACCATCATCACCATCACGGATCGTCAAGGCAATGCATTGTCTTGGGCAACCTCTGGTAACGCTGGTTTTAAAGGCTCAAGAAAATCCACACCGTTCGCTGCCCAGGTTGCAGCAGAACGTGCAGGCCGCGTCGCACAAGAGTGCGGCATCAAAAATCTGGAAGTACGTATCAAGGGTCCCGGCCCAGGCCGCGAGTCTGCAGTACGTGCGCTGAATTCGATCGGTATCAAGATCGGAAGCATTGCAGATGTCACGCCGGTACCGCACAACGGTTGCCGCGCGCCGAAAAAGCGTCGGGTCTAAAGGGCGCAAGGAGAAACCATGGCAAGAAATCTCGACGCGAAGTGCCGTCAATGCCGCCGGGAAGGCGAAAAGCTTTTCCTTAAGGGCGAGAAGTGCTTCACTGATAAATGCTCTGTTGAAAAACGCAGCTATGCACCTGGCCAACATGGCCAAAAAAGCGGAGCGCGTTTATCCGACTACGGTAAACAGCTGCGCGAAAAACAAAAGATGCGCAAGATCTATGGCGTGTTAGAGCGCCAATTCCGCCGTGTGTATGCGGAAGCTGATCGTCGCAAAGGCGTGACGGGCGAAAACCTGTTGCAACTGCTTGAGTCGCGTTTGGACACTGTTGTCTACCGCATGGGCTTCGGTGCATCGCGCTCCGAATCGCGTCAGGTGGTTCGTCACAATGCCATCACGGTCAATGGTCGTCGGGTCAACATCCCTTCTTACCTTGTGCGTGCAGGTGATGTCATCGAAGTGAGCGAGAAAGCCAAAGCGCATTTACGGATTAAAGCAGCGGCGGAAGCTGCTGAGAGCCGTGGCGTACCTGACTGGATTGAAGTGGATGCAAAAGCGTTGAAAGGCACCTTTAAATCAATACCTGCCCGCGCTGACTTGCCCTCTTCGATCAACGAAAGTCTCGTGATCGAGTTGTACTCGAAGTAATTAAGTAACAAACGTAGGGGCGCGTTTTTTATGCGCGCCAAGTCATCCCGTGACGCTTGCTTTGCAGGCGCACAGTAACATCTAAAGGTCAGGATCAAACATGTCGCAGACCGGATTTCTCAAACCGCGTATCGTCGACGTTCAGAATCTTTCGACGTCACATGCCAAGGTTGTCATGGAGCCGTTTGAGCGTGGCTATGGCCATACGCTCGGCAATGCACTACGTCGCGTACTGCTTTCATCGATGCCTGGGTACGCGCCAACCGAGGTGCAAATTTCGGGTGTGGTGCACGAATACTCAACGCTCGACGGCGTACGTGAAGATGTCGTCGATATCTTGCTAAATCTGAAGGGCGTTGTGTTGCGTTTGCATAACCGCCAAGAAGCCTTACTTACCTTGAAGAAGAGTGGTGCGGGTCCAGTCACCGCTGCAGATATCGAAGCGCAGCACGATGTTGAGATCGTTAATCCCGATCACGTCATTGCGAATCTGACTGCCGGCGGTAAGCTCGAGATGCAAATCAAGGTTGAAATGGGACGTGGCTACGTTCCTGGCAATATGCGCTACCTGCCTGAAGAAACCAAAGGGATTGGACGCATCGTGCTGGACGCTTCGTTTAGTCCGGTGCGCCGTGTTTCGTATTCGGTTGAATCGGCGCGTGTCGAACAGCGTACAGACTTAGACAAACTCATCATCGACATTGAAACCAGCGGTGCCATCGAGCCGGAAGAGTCCATCCGCTATGCCGCGCGTATCTTGGTGGATCAGTTATCCGTATTTGCACAGCTCGAAGGCACGGCCATGCCGACCGAAGAGAAAAAGCAAATTGCAGTTGATCCGATCTTGATGCGTCCGGTCGATGATTTAGAACTCACCGTGCGCTCGGCAAACTGCCTCAAAGCCGAGAACATTTACTACATCGGTGATTTGATTCAGCGTACCGAAACTGAGCTTTTGAAGACGCCCAATTTAGGACGTAAATCATTAAACGAAATCAAAGAAGTGCTCGCCTCGCGCGGGTTGACGCTCGGCATGAAACTCGAAAGCTGGCCCCCGGCTGGTCTCGAGCACGGCCGTAACTGATTCAGAGGAAACGCCATGCGCCACGGCCACGGACTACGTAAACTAAACCGCACCTCGAGCCATCGCAGTGCCATGTTTCGCAACATGGCGGTCTCTTTGTTGCGCCATGAAACGATCAACACGACCTTGCCCAAAGCAAAAGAATTGCGCCGTGTCGTTGAGCCTATGATCACCTTAGGCAAAACGCCCTCACTGGCAAATCGTCGTTTGGCGTTTAGCCGCTTACGCGATCGCGATATCGTGACCAAGCTGTTTAGCGAGCTTGGCCCACGCTATGCCAAGCGTCCTGGCGGCTATGTGAGTATCCTGAAGAATGGTTTTCGCAAAGGCGACAATGCGGCCATGGCCTTGGTGATGTTGATGGATCAACCCGATGTCGTCAACGCACCAGCTGAGGAAAAGAAAGCCGCGTAACGCTTTGTTTGTTGCGCCATAAAAAAGGCCGAGCTTGCTCGGCCTTTTTGTTTTCTGCTGCGCTCTTGATGTGTCGTGATGGTTTTTTTATTGAATGAGAATCGCGCGATAATCGTTGACGTTAGTCAACGTCGGTCCCGTAGTAACTAAGCCATCGGTCGCGGAAAAAAATCCCCAAGCATCATCACGGTCGAGACAGGCCCGCGCTGACATCGACGCTGCATGACCAAGCGCAAGAGAGTTAGGCTCAATCACCGCGCCAGCGTTGCTTTCTGAACCGTCAATGCCATCAGTATCCGCAGCGATCGCATACACACCAGAGGACGCATTTAATTCGATAGCCAGTGAAAGCAGAAAGGTGCTGCATCGACCGCCGCGACCTTGCGCGTTCTTCACGGTGACCGTGCACTCGCCACCTGAAATCAGCGCCACCGGTGGTTTGAACGGTGCGTGGTGTTGCACGATATGTTGTGTAAGCCCAGCGAATACTTTACCAACTTCGCGTGCTTCTCCGATGATCGAATCACCCAAAATAATCGGTGTCACGCCTGCAGTAGAAAATACAGCGGCCGCAGCAGTGAGTGAACGTTGTGGCGTGGCAATGACGCGGTTTTCGCAACGCGCAAACACTGCGTCGCCTGGTTTGGGTGTCTCATGGATTGCACCAGCAACGCCTGCCTCAAGACGACGTAAGACAGATATTGGTGCGGTGATTGCATAGCGTTGAAGGATCGCTAACGCATCGGCATAGGTACTGGGGTCCGGGCTACATGGGCCGGATGCAATATGTGTTGGATCGTCACCAGTGACATCAGAAATAATCAACGCCAAAATCGGCGCGCGACAAGCGGCAGCAAGTCGACCACCTTGAATCAACGATAAATGTTTGCGTACAACATTGATTTCTTGAATCATCGCGCCACAAGATAAAAGCTGTGCAGTCACCGCTTTTAAATCTTGCATAAGAATGCCTTCGGCAGGCAAAGACAACAAGCTAGAGCCACCGCCAGAGATCAACGCAATCAATTGATCCTTCGGGCCTAGAGATTGCACTGCGGTGAGCAAGGTACGCGTTGCTTCTTCGCCACGATCATCCGGAATCGGATGACCTGCCTCGACACAGCGAATACGTGTGAGTGGTAAGCCGTGGCCGTAGCGGGTAATGACCAAACCTTCAAGCGGTGCTTGCTTAGGCCAATGCGTTTCAACCGCGGCAGCCATCGAGGCGGCGGCTTTGCCGGCACCGATCACGAGTGTGCGACCACCAAACGCTGGGGGTGCAGGAAGATGCGCAGGAACGATATATTGCGGATCCGCCGCAGCCACTGCCGCGCGAAAACTTTCGATTAATAATGCGCGCGGCTGCATCACATTCGAGCAGAAAAAATCAGCGATCTAACTTCATCATACGACGCACGGCTTGAAACAATGCGCTGCTCGGATCAGCCAGCGGATCAACCGCCGTGAAGTGGTTGAGTCCAGGCAGCGGAACATCTGTGACTGCAGAGCGCCAACGTTCGGTGAGTAAACGATTTTGGCGTTTAAATTCTGAACTTTCGTTGCCACCGACTGCAGTCACCACCGGGGCACGCCACGCCAGGGGTAAAAAGGCTGGTGACACCTTGAGGGCACTGGCCTCATCGAGTTTTAAATCGTCCTTGACCGCATCGACATGTAAAAGTGGACGCAGATCATGGACACCACTAATGGCGAGTGCGCCTTTAAAAAGATCTTTCGGAAGGTCACGTTCATACACTTGCCAGAGGGCAGCCATCATCATTGCGGCCAGCTGCGCCCCCGCCGAATGCCCCGCCACGTACAGGCGATCTTCATCCATGCCGTATTGCTCAGCATGTCGATATAGCCAAGCGGAAGCACGCAGCATTTGTTTGACGATCTCTTCAATGCTGACTTTGGGGCAGAGATCGTAGTTCACCGAAACCAACGAAATCCCCGAATCAACCAAGGCTGGCGCAAGAAAAGAAAAATCACCTTTGTCGAGCGAGCGCCAATACCCGCCGTGAATAAACATCAAACACGTACCGTCGCCTTTACGCGCCGGAAAAATATCGAGTAGTTCGTTATCGCCCGGACCGTAGCGACGCTCGAGATAGCAAATCATGCTGGCCCGTGCTTGCGCTGAATCGGCAGCCCAGCGTTTAAATATTTCGCCGTGCTCAGGCACCAGCTCACGGTTGTTGTACTCACGGTTTAGAAACGCTTTGTCGATCACGTGACAATCCTCAAATAAAAAAATCAGCCGCGATGTTCGCGCCAAAATCCCAACGCGGTTTGCGCTGGGCGATCGGAAAAAGAAAACAAGACGGTTTCATCTGTCGTTTCAATCTGTACGGGCTGCCAAGACGGCACCACAAAAGTATCGCGTGGGGCATAAGCAAAGCGCTGCCCGCCAATCATGACTTGCCCATGACCTTCGACAACGGAGTACACGCTGCCGTCGGTTGCGCGATACGGTGCGCTGGTGAATGCCGCGGGCAGTAATTGAATAAAAGCGCCGATGGTGGGCATGGCAAATCCACCGGTCAGTGGATTGATGAATTGCATCTTCCAACCATGGCAAGCATCGATCTCACTGGTGGCGGCAAGTCGCGCCAAGGTTTCTCTGCTGCGCCGATAGGGGTAATTAAAGATCGGTGAGGTTTTACTTTGTGGGAGCGGACCCAGCGGTACTAAATTATTGCCGTAGCGAGTGGCAGCATCGCCCTCGGCACGTGTGACGGGCTGTACCTCAGCAGAAAAATTTTCGG
>CANIIA010000118.1 GCA_947467435.1 Betaproteobacteria bacterium | reverse complement strand
TATTACAACCGTCCGACGCAGGAAGGTCAGTACCAACATTTTCGTACGATTGCAGAAAAAGTGGACTTACCACTCATTCTCTACAACGTGCCCGGCCGTACGGTCGCTGATCTGGCCAACGACACCACGCTGCGTTTAGCCCAAGTACCAGGCATTATCGGAATCAAGGATGCGACCGCGAGTATTGAACGCGCCACCGATTTGATTAAGCGTGCGCCGCGTGACTTTGCGATTTACTCTGGAGAGGACGCAGCGGGTTTAGCTGTGATGTTTTTGGGCGGACATGGCGTGATTTCGGTGACGGCGAACGTGGCACCACGCTTGATGCACGAAATGTGTACGTTGGCGTTGGCTGGTGACGTAAAACGCGCGCGTGAAATCAATCTACGTTTATTTGGCTTACACCAGAAACTGTTTATCGAACCGAATCCGATTCCTGCTAAGTGGGCCTTACAGCAAATGGGCATGATCACTGGGGCCTTACGCTTACCGTTGGTGCCGCTCACAGAGGCTGCACAGTCTGCGGTGGCAGAGGCGATGCGTGCCGCGGGTATTGCTGTGCCGGCGCAGTTACGTGTTGTTGAGGCGCGCGCGTGAATTGCCTCACTCAAACTCTTAGTTTTACGCTGGTAGTGATTGCATTGTCGCTGGCGGGTTGCTCATCGACCAATGAGTTTTTGTCGGGCAACAAGGTCGACTACAAATCGGCAGGGCAACTCGCACCGCTCGAAATTCCACCCGAGCTCACGTCACCCACGCGCGATAACCGTTACGTTGTTCCGGAGGGTGCAAAAGGCCCCACCACCTTGTCCAATTATCAAGCCGAGCGTAAAGCCGCAAAGCCTGGGGCGAGTGGCATCTTGCCTGCGGTCGACAACATGCGTATCGAACGTTCGGGAAGCCAGCGTTGGTTAGTGGTCAATGACACCGCGGATCGACTCTGGCCGCTCGTTAAAGAGTTTTGGCAAGAAAACGGTTTCTTGTTGCAATCCGAAACCCCCGATGCGGGCGTCATGGAAACTGATTGGGCTGAAAATCGCGCAAAGATTGCGCAGGATGGAATTAAAGGCTTGCTCGGTAAGATGCTGGACCAAGTGTATTCCACGCCAGAGCGTGATCGTTTTCGCACGCGCCTAGAGCGCGCCGGCGACGGCAGCACAGAAATTTTTATTAGTCATCGCGGCATGATCGAAGTGTTCGTCAACGAAGGTCGTGCGCAAACCATGTGGCAACCACGTCCAGCCGATCCAGACCTAGAAGCAGAGTTTTTGCGTCGACTGATGGTGCGTTTGGGTTATCAAGAAGATCGTGCCAAAGAAATGGTCGCTGCTACGCCGCAAGCGTTACGTGCCACCCTGGAAAAGAAAACCGACGGGACTGATCGTCTTGAAGTGTTAGAGCCGTTTGATCGTGCCTGGCGACGTGTTGGGTTGGCTTTAGACCGCGTCGGTTTTACGGTGGAAGATCGTGACCGTCAAAAGGGCTTGTATTTTGTGCGTTACGCAGACCCAGAAAAAGAAATGGGTCAAAAAGACCAAGGGGTGATGTCCAAGCTGGCCTTTTGGCGCAGTAATACGCCAACTAAAGTGAGCGCTGAACAATACCGCGTGTTGATGTCGCAATCTGGAAGCAACACCCAAGTACAAGTGCTCGATAAAGCAGGCGCGGCGGATAAATCTTCGACGGCTCGACGTATTCTCACTTTGCTGCACGAGCAGTTGAAGTAACGTTTGCTGCGCTTCGCCTCGCTCTCGAGTGGCAGTAAAGGAAACTGCCTGGCTGTTGAGGCCGATGGCTCTCGGTTGTTACTCGATTGTGGTTTAAGCGTGCGCGAAACTGAACGACGCTTGGCTCGACTTGAGCTGATGCCCACAGACATCGATGCAATGGTGGTCACACACGAACATGATGATCACGTGGGTGGCGTGTTTGCTTTTGCTGCCCAACACCGTGTGCCTGTTTGGTTGACCCATGGCACTTACCAGGCGATGCGCGCGGATGCCAAGCATCTTGAACAAGTAGATGTGCATATTGTGCAACCCGAAGTGGCCTTTTCGGTGGGTGCCTTATTGGTGACACCATTTACTGTTCCGCATGACGCACGCGAGCCTGTGCAGTATGTGATCACGGATGGCGCAGCGAAGTTAGGTGTGTTAACCGACTTGGGGACACCCACGACACATGTTGAAATGCATCTGACTGGTTGCGATGCGCTCGTGCTCGAAGCAAATCACGACTTAGACCTGTTATGGGCCAGCGCCTACCCGCGTTGGCTCAAAGAACGCGTCTCTGGGCCGTTCGGTCATTTAAATAACGAACAAGCAGCGAGCTTGCTTTCGGGATTGGTACATGCGCGTTTAAAGCATGTGATTGGCGCGCATTTGTCGCAGCAGAATAACCAGCCGGAACTCGTGCGCGCAGCGTTTTCGCAAGCACTGGGATGTAAGCCAGAGGAAGTGGTGTTGGCCACGCAAGACGCGGGCTTTGATTGGCGATCAGCGAGCTGATCGAGGAATCAGCGCAAAAAGCACAACGCAAAAAGCACAACGCAAAAAGCACAGCGCAAAAAGCACAGCGCGAAAAGCACAACTACCTTACAACATCGCGTAAAAAATTTACGTGCGAAAATTTATCGCGTTAAAAAATAACGCGCAAAAAAAAACGGCGATCCGAGGATCGCCGTTTTTTTGCAGCGGGTACGAATTACTTCTTGGCTTCGGCCGGTGCTGGTGCAGCCGGGGCGGCAGGTGCTGCAGCGCCGTCTTTCGGTGCATCGGCTGGTGCAGGCGCTGGTGCGGCTGCAGGAGCAGCAGCAGGGGCAGGCGCGGGTTCAGCAGCTTTTTTGGCTTCTTCCTTTTGACCGCAGGCGGCCAAGGCCACGACCAAGGTGGCGGCGAGGAGCAGGGACTTGTTCATGAACATTCCTTGTTATTGAATTAAGAAAACGACGACTAAAACGAAAAAACGAAAGGACTAAACAACTAAACAACGAAGGGACTAAACAACAACACAGACTCAGAATAAAAGCAGTCCGGATAGCACCGAATTATAGCATCACAATTCGTTTTGATGCCCAGTGCTGGTGGACCTTTATTATTTCGCAGGGGAGCCAAAGTGGATAAATCCGGCCGCCATCCAATCGCGCAAGCTCGAGGTCAGGTGCGCTAGCCCGGTTGCCTTTGCGTTCACGTGGCGCTGGTCGGCCAAGGTCTGTAGGGCCTGGCGCGCTCCGCGCGGAATCGCAAAAGCTTCACCATTGATGAAACCCGTCGAGGCATGCACTAACAGCTGCGTGCGTGGGTCGAGCACAATCCCGCGGCGTTTGAGTTGCTGCATAAAACGCGACCCAGGCGAGATTGCGCGCGGCGTAAATACCACCTGCGCTTTCGGTTCGGTCAGAAACATCCCCAGCAGCCTCGCTGCATCGGCACGCTTCCAGCGGATCTGCGACAAGGTTTGCTCAGTGAAACGAATCATGCGCGGATCCAACGTACCGGGGTGACGCGTGGCGGTGCGGCCAGGATCACGAAAAACAGTCCGTGGCAGACCACGCTCATGAAGGTAATCGAGAAACGCGGCCGAGAGTTCTTCGCCGGCGGGGGCGCGAAAGCCGATCGAATAGGTCCAGCACGTGCCAATCGCCGTCCCTTCGTGGCCCCAGCCTGGCGGGAGATACAACATGTCGCCTGGGTCGAGAACAAATTCTTCGGTCGGTTGAAAATTTTTTAACAGCCGCAGTGGCGCGCCGTCCACGTAGCGCCATTGGGTTGGTGGAGCGATACGCCAGCGACGTTGTCCGGGCCCTTGTAATAAAAATACGTCGTACGAATCGACATGTGCGCCCACGCCACCACCATCAACGGCGTAACTCACCATGATGTCATCGAGTCGGCTGTAAGGCACAAAAGCAAAGCGACGAAGCAGTGCATCTGCTTCGGGTAGATGTAAATTCAACCCATTGAGTAGTACCGTCCAGTGCGTTTTGGGTTGTCTGTTCCAACTCGTGTGATTGAGCGGGCCTGAGCGCACTTGCCAAGTGGGACGCTGCTTGATGTGACGTGCTTCGCTGTCGTCGCGTGCGCACAAGTCGATCAGTGTTGGATAAGAAAGTAAGCCCGAAAAATTGGGGATTGCCTGACGAATGAGACACGGACGACGTTGCCAGTAACGTGCGAGAAATACACTCGGCGTCATCTGACCCAGTGGTGCTTGAGGTGCGTTTCGTGCAGTGGGTTTCATGCGTTGATATTGACGCCTAAAAGATGACCAATCACCCAAGTGAGTGCGCCTGCAGCGGTGCCGATGGCCAGCATTCGTAGGCCACTCACCAAGGCGCCGCGCCCGGTAAATAAACTTAAGCTCGCGCCGACAGCAAACAGCGCGACCACCGAGAGCGCCATACTGAGTTCTAACGCGTAATTGTTGGTTGACATTAAAAATGGACACAGCGGAATCAAACTGCCAGCAGCGAAGGCGATAAACGAAGAACTTGCCGCGCCCCACGGCGAGCCCAGTTCACCGGGGTTGAGTCCTAACTCTTCGCGCGCGAGAACATCAAGCGCACGCTGTGGGTCGGCCAACAAGGCTTGTGCGCTACGTTTGGCTTCATCAACGTGCATGCCGCGTGCGGCAAAAATCAGCGCTAACTCTTCGGCTTCTTCTTCTGGGTATGCACGCAGCTCTGCAGCCTCGAGTGCGATTTGATATTCATGCATTTCACGTTGCGAACGTACCGAAATATATTCACCCGCCGCCATAGAAAACGCACCAGCCAATAGACCTGCGATACCAGTGAGTACCAAGGTGTTGTTACTGCTGCCCGCACCCGCCATACCAAGAATCAAACTCGCATTCGATACTAAGCCGTCGTTCATCCCAAACACGGCGGCGCGTAAACTGCCGCCACGGTTTGGTTCGCGATGCGCTTCACCAATGTCATCGTGTGCCGAGGTGCGTTCAATTGGACCGCTACGATAAACCGACATGCCGCGTACTTTCATTGCCACCAAGGCGTGGGTCAGCCGCGCTGGCCCGAGCCAACGGACGAGCCTGCCCACCAGGCGCGTCCGTCGATCTGGTACGAAGTTGAGTGATTGTCCTTGCTGGGTCAGGAGATTCGCCCAATGCGCAGCCTGTGCGGTGGCCTCTGAACCCAGTGCAATAAACAAGGCTTTTTTACGCGGTTCTGGCTCGCTCTCTGCGATACATTGATACAACCAGGCGGCGGATTGTTCGCCATGCCAAGAAGCATAAGGGTCCATGTCGGTCATGTGCGCTCGCGTGCTTCGAAAAAGCGAAAAGTGGCATGTTACGCCATCCAGTTCGCCTATGATGTCGCTCGACGCGTGGTGCCGAACGTGATTCAGTGGAGTGGTCTAGATGAAAGAAATTCTCTCGTACGGGGCCGGAACCTTGATTGCCCTGTCGTTGGTGGCAGTGCTGTTGTTTGTGTTTGTGCGCGATATCGTGCAAAAAAAACACGGCGTGTTGCGCAACTATCCGGTGATTGGGCATTTGCGCTATTGGCTAGAAGAGTTGGGCGAATACCTGCGGCAATATTTTTATCTTGGCGATCGTCAGGAAAGACCGTTTGATCGCGCAACCCGTGGGTGGGTTTATCGCCTTGCTAAAAACGAAGGTGGGTTGATTGGTTTTGGCTCGACTTACGATTTGCATCAGCCTGGCGCGTTGTTGTTCGTGAATCATCCGTTTCCGGTGCTAGAGGAGGAGCGATTACCTACGCCGGCGTTACTGTTGGGTGAAGGCTATTGTCAGCAACCCTTTGCAGCCCGTTCACTCATGAATATCAGTGGCATGAGTTTTGGAGCGATTTCGAAGCCTGCCGTACAAGCGCTGTCGCACGGCGCGCAGATTGCCGGTTGTTGGTTGAACACGGGCGAGGGCGGTTTATCGCCGTATCACCTCGAAGGGGGATGCGACATCGTGATGCAAATCGGTACGGCAAAATATGGCGTACGCGATGCAGATGGTGAATTATCCGCGCAGCGTTTAGTCGATGTTGCTCCGGTGGTACGTGCATTTGAAATCAAGCTCTCGCAAGGCGCCAAACCGGGTAAGGGCGGCGTGTTACCCGCGGATAAAGTGACCGCTGAAATTGCTGCGATCCGTGGCATTCCGGTAGGGCGTGATTCGCTCAGCCCCAATCGACATCGTGATATCAGTGATGTCGATGACTTACTCGATAAAGTGCAATGGATTCGCGAACTTACTGGTCGACCCGTGGGTGTAAAAACAGCGATTGGTGATCAACAATTCATGCACGATTTATGCGAAGCGGTGATACGTCGCGGCTTACATAGCGCCCCGGATTTTTTAACCATCGACGGTGGCGAGGGTGGCTCGGGTGCGGCCCCACAAGCGTTGGCCGATCACATGGGCTTATCGATCGAGGAAGCGTTACCGCTAGTGGTGGATGCGCTGATCGCGTCTGGTTTACGTCAACGCATTCGCGTGGTGGCTTCTGGTCAGCTGGTCACGTCTGCTCGTGCTGCATGGGCCGTGTGTATGGGCGCTGATTTTGTAAATACCGCGCGCGGATTTATGTTTAGCTTGGGTTGTATTCAGGCGCTACGTTGTCATCAAAACACATGTCCAACAGGGGTGACCACGCATCATCTACGTTTACAGCGTGGCTTGGTTGTGACCGATAAAAAAATACGCGTTGCCAATTATGC
>CANIIA010000117.1 GCA_947467435.1 Betaproteobacteria bacterium | reverse complement strand
TAAAACCGGCATCGTGTTTCTAGCGTGGCTGAATGGGCATCAAGATCACTTTACGATGCTCGATGGTCAGCAAAGTGCGCGCAGCATCACACATTTAAGCGAAGTGTTTCGTCTTGCAGATCTCGCGGGGTTGTTCAACGACCCGCCACGCGCCGTGGGCCGCATGCGTGCCTTGCTGGCCTTACACGGTATCGACTAAAGGAGTACGTATGGATGCAGCCATTCAAGTGCGTGTTGAAGGGGCGATAGGCGTCATCGTGTTAGACCGCGCAGACAAAATGAATGCGCTCACGACACAGATGCTCAGTGCCCTTGAACATGCCTGCCAACAACTAGAAGATGCCGAGGATGTGCGTGTGGTGTTGATTGAGTCGAGTCAAACGCGCGCGTTTTGCGCGGGTGCTGACATTGTCATGGGATCGCAACAAGGGCCGCAGGGTAAATGGGCGCGTTGGTCGCGTGCAGGGCAGCGTGCATTTGAACGGATTGCTCGATTGCGTATGCCGAGCATCGCCGCCGTGGCAGGCGCAGCGTATGGCGGTGGCTTGGAATTGGCGATGGCCTGTGACCTGCGCATCGTTGCAGACAATGCCCGATTGGCTTTGTCCGAAGTCACACTAGGGACCACCCCTGCGTGGGCGGGTACGCAACGCTTACCGCGCTTGATTGGTGTTGGCCGGGCAAAGCAGATGATTTATACCGGCGCACCCATTGATGCAGACACGGCCGTGCGCTGGGGATTGGCCAATACGCAGGTGCCCGTCGACACACTGTCGCAAGCGGCGCGTGCATTGGCGCAGCAGATTGCCGCTAACGCGCCCGTTGCTGTGCAAGCGGCAAAACAACTCATTGATGCCAATGCTGGTGAGGCGCTGGTGCTGGGTCTGGAATCGTTGGCTTCAGGGTTTGCGGCGAGCACCGAAGATATGCGCGAGGGCGCGGCTGCGTTTCGTGAAAAACGCAAACCGCAATGGCGCGGTCGTTAAGCTGACTTGAGCTTGGCGCAAAAATCCGCGAGTAGCGCGTTTACTTTTTCGGGCGCTTCGACCTGCGGAAAATGTCCCACGCCAGGAATGATTTCAATACGTGCACTCGGTGCACGCTGACGCACTAAATCCAACCAGGGTGACGTTTGTCCGGGTTGCAAAGCAACGCGCACCCGCTCTGGGGTCATCATGGTGCTTTGAATCACCATCAAGGGCACGCGTACGGTGGCTAACGCCGTTTCCATACGCCGCGCATCCCACCCGACCATGCGTGGCAGTAACGCGCCACCAATTGGCGTGGGTAAATCTTGTGCACGTTCGATGATCGGGATTTTGATCCGTGGATCACTTCCAGCGATAAACATCGCTTCAAAAAAGTTGCGCGCAAATGCGCCATAACCAGTGGCGCGAAGTTGCTCACTCATGACGCGCTCAGCAACCACGGGGTCACCAAAACCTAACCGACTACCATCAATCAACACCAATCCGGCAATACGATCGGGTGCGTTTAAATAGGCTTGTAAAACTACACGACAACCCATGCTATGGCCAACCAGTACGGCCGGTTCATCGGGGGAATTCGCAAGCAAGCGCACCACATCTTGCGCGTAGGTTTCAATCGAGCACTCGGCGGGTTCGGCCGGAGATTGACCGTGCCCACGTAAGTCGCAGGCACTGACTTGATGGTTGGCACTGAAGTGCGCCAGTTGTGCCAGCCAGTCCAAGTGCGAGCAAGCAAAGCCATGAACAAACAGCAATGGGGGAGCGCCAGCGCCCTGGCGAATCACGTGCATTGGCGATTTATGCATAACGCATCCAAGCAAAAGGGGGGGTGGGTTCGCTTACGTCTTTTTTTCGGTGGGTTGGCTACGCTGGACTAAACGCTCAACGAGCGATTGACCGGTTTGACGCGAGGCGCCTTCCTGAGAAGCGGGGCGAGGCGCACCACCGCGCGGCGCGGCTTTTTTCATCCGATCCATCACCTGCACGAGCTTCATTTTTTCGAGTCCTGCGCGCTTCATGGCCATGGTGATGTGATCCTGCGTAGCGAGTTATTTTTTAGCAGCGGGTTTGGGTACTTCAAGGAGTTCGGCGCGTTTTTTTAGCGTGTCGACCAACTTGGCTTTATTGATCATCAGCACAAAGCTGCTCAGCGCTTGTTCGCGAGCAACGCGCGCTTCTAACTTTTTGACTTCATCTGCAAAAGCCTGCGCACGTTTTTCATTTTCTTCGGCTTTCGCTTCGGCGCGCGCTGGTGGCGCAGTACGGTTGGGCGTGCCGCTGAGTTTGACGCGCACCGGATAGCGCTCGCCTTCGAGTGCGCCAATTTCTAAGACGTAAGTGAGGCCGTCAAAGGTGCTCGCGGTGAGCACGGTGGGTTGGGTGAGTACTTGATCTGCAGGCGCGAGATCATCGATCTCGAGTTTGTTGAGGCTATACGATGCTGCATTCGCGCGTGAGATATCAAGTTTGGCAGCGGGGCCGCTGAGCTTCCAATCGATGCCATCAGTCAGACGCTCGATACGGTAGCTGTCTGCCGGCACGTTAGATTTCACTTCAAGCACTTTTACGCGTTCAATGGATAGACCATCGCGCGCGATCCAGCCACTGCTTGCAGCGCTTGCTTGACGTAATGGATCTGAAATCAGAAACACTTGGCGTGTATCGCTGGGTAGCATCACGAAACGTCCATCACCAGGGGCGCGTGGATTTTCGCTGTCGGCAGTGTTTTTGAAATATTTTTTTCCTAACCAAAGCTCAGCCAGCACTTTGCCATCGGCCCCTTTAAAAACGAGCGAAGTGGCCGCGTTGTCTTTGCCTGGTTCGTTGAGCGACAAGCGCTCGCGGTCTTTTTCACCTAACGGTTCGGCCTGACCGACCTTGAGTTCGATGGCTTTGATTACCAGATCGCTGACTTTTTCTAAGTCCGCAGCAAACCCACCGCGCTCAACCAACACCCAACGCTCGTCTTTACGCTCTAAGGTGAGCGTCTCTTTGGACTCGCGAATCTCAATGCGGGTGATCTCGCTCGCCTTCAGGCCCTTGAGAAGCGGTTGACCCAGTTGCGCGCTAACGGCAGGCTTTTCATCTTGTTGTTGTTTAAAGATCAGCAGCGCACCGCCACCCACGACTAACAGCAGCACACTCAACACCATGACCCATTGACGACTCATGCTGCGGCTCCTTGTGGGTTGCTGCGCGCGACACGCGCCGCACTACGGCGTCGACGCAACAGCGCAACACCTAAACCAAACACGGTCACCACGATGGGCATGACCGCGATATTGACCACCTTGGTCCAGAATTGCAGCGCCTCGGCGTCTTGACGTAAGTTTTTACGCAAATCTTTTAACTCGCGACGCGTTTCGAGTAAGCGTTTTTTGAAACGCTCAAGCTCTTCTTGTTGTTCGGCCGACATGATTTGTGCATTACGCGGACCCCCCGATTGTTTTTGCAGCTTTTGCATTTTTTCGGTGGTTTGTTGCACATCGTCTTCGAGCGACTTGATTTTGCCAAAGTACTGTCGCTGTGCGTTGATTTCCATTTGGCGCACCACCGTGAGCGGACGGAAGCTCGAGGTGCGACTACGTAGCGACGCTAAATCATCACCCGACGATAGTTGCTCGATCATGCCTTGCGCGAACGCTAAGTTGCCATTCGAAGGTACCACCACACGCTGACCATAGACCGTTTGAATTTCAACGGCAGCACCATCAGCCAACATATCAGCATCGCCCACAATCACCACGGCGTTATCTGCCGCGCTTTCTTTTAATTGCGGTCCGGCATCGACAGGCGGTGGCGCTGGTTTATTCCGGCCAGGCATCACAAAGGGGGCGGGTTGTCCTTCGGGAAACGCAGTTTTAAAACGGCCACTCAAGCGCAGCGCTAGAGGTAGGCTTTTATTACTTGGAATAAAGCCTTTCATCGCTGCATCACCAGACACTGAGGCCACGATATTGTCGACCAACATATTGTTGGGCGAAGAGCGTGCGAGCTCGGTGACCTTGAGTCCGTCAACCGGCGTGATTTCAAAGGCCCCACTAAAGGCCATCAGCAGCGTATCAATTTGACTGGTGGCGACATCATCACGATTGAGCGCCGTACGATTGAGCGTGAGCACCGTTGGGGTGTAGCGCTGACCGGCGCCAGAGGCGTAGCCCACATCGGCAATCACTTTGCCCGGATCCATGCTGACGCCCCATGCTTTAAACAAACGTGGCAAGCTCGATGAGCCTGGCTGGCCTGCGGCCATGGGCATCATTGGATTGGGTTGTTGATCAAAGAACATATGCGGGTCGACAAACGCAATCAACTTTCCACCACGCAACACAAATTGATCGAGCGCATATTCGGTGCTCTCGGGAATGTCGCGCGGATGAATTAACAACAACACCTTGATTTCTGGGTCGATCGCTGTGGCGGTCATGTTGACCGTCTTCAAATTAAAGTCGCGCTTTAATTCGGTGGCGAGTACCCAAGGCTCGCTGCCTTGGCGCGTCATCATGTTCATTGGTTCGCCAAGGACCGGCACGCCACTCATGATCCCTAGCGTCGGTTTTTCAGTCACCGACACGCGAGCAATGGCACGAATTAAATCGTATTCAAGCAAGCGTTCGCGTTGCGGATTAATCCCCGCGATGGTTTGTTTGCGATCTAAGCGCGAAACGGTCATCCCCAAATAAAACTGCTCGCCCGAAAACAACGTTTGCGGCTCGATGCCATCGAGCTGTGCGGCATCTTCCTCATCCGAATCGGGCTTGGGATTGTATTTTTCGATGATCAGGTTAGGTCCAGCCACGGCTTTTAATTCGCGGACCAAATCATCCACGCGCTGGGCGAAGCTCCGTAGTTGTACGGGCATCGCGTTATCGCCTTGCGAGATGTACAAGCGCACTTTCACCGGGCCATCGAGCTTACGCAGAATTTTTTTACTGCCATCAGACAGTGTGTAGAGATCGCCGTCAGTGAGGTCAGCGCGCAGCGCCGGTCCGGTGGCGAGGTAATTAAACGCCACCAACAACACAAACAACACGGCCAGACCAGCAACAGAGTACAAGTAGTTTTCGTATTTCTTCATGGCAGTTTCAACCGGCACGGTGGTTACGCAAGATGACTGAAGTGGCGAATAACGCAAATCCAATCACTGACAGGAAGAACAACAAATCGCGTGAATCAATCACACCCTTTTGAAAGCCATCAAAGTGCGTGACCACGGAAAATGCAGCCACCACTTCAACCACGGCGGGATTGGCCCAACGCGTGAGTAAATCAGTCACTGGATTAAAGCCGGCCAAAATTAAAAACAGACACAGCACCACGGACAAAATAAACGCGATCACTTGATTGCGGGTTAGCGCTGAAGTCATGCAAGTGAGCGCGAGATACGCCCCAGACAGTAAAAAGCTACCAATGTATCCAGCAACGAGTTGACCGTTATCCGGCTCGCCCAACAAGTTCACCGTGAGCACAATCGGAAACGTGAGTGCCAAGCCAATTGCCAGAAAAATCCACGAGGCTAAAAATTTTGCCACGATGGCTTCCCAAGGGTTGAGTGGCATGGTGAGTAACAATTCCATGGTGCCCGAGCGTCGTTCTTCAGACCATAAGCGCATACCAACGGCCGGCACCAGCACTAAATACAGCCACGGGTGCCAAGAAAAAAACGCCGCGAGACTGGCTTCGCCACGTTCAAAAAAATTGCCGACCGTGAACGTAAAAAATCCGGCGAGCAATAAAAAGATCACCAAAAATACGTACGCGACTGGTGACGTAAAGTACGACACGAGTTCACGTTTCGCGATAGCGAAAATATTGTCGAGGGCGTGGGTGTGATGCAAGGTTGGGCGACTCATGATTTCTTCACCGTGTCGGGCAGCGTAATGCGACGGAATACTTCATCGAGTTGACCTTCGTCGGTATGCAAGTGCTCGACTTGCCAAGCTTCGCGGGTGGCGAGTTCCATCACCGCGCGTGCCAGTGACATGCCTGCTGCGGCCTGCTGAGGAAACACACGCACGCCGGCATCAATTACTTCTGCACGCGCCGCTTCAGGCAGGCTCGATAAGCGCTCGCGAACCGCATCGGCGCCTAACCCAGACACACGTAAGGTCACGGCACCCGCAAATTGCGATAAGGCCTTGAGCTCAGCGGGCGTGCCATTGGCCACAATGCGACCGCGATCGATGATGATGGCTCGACTACAAGCGGCATCAACCTCTTCCAAAATATGCGTCGAAAAAATGACCGCCTTGGTGCGCCCCATTTCACGAATAAGGTTTCGCACTTCGTGTTTTTGGTTGGGATCCAAACCATCGGTGGGTTCATCCATGATCAACACCTCTGGATCATGAATCAGGGATTGCGCAAGACACGTGCGATGGCGATACCCCTTAGAAAGTGTGTCGATTTGTTGATCGAGCACACTTTCAAGAAAACACAGCTCCACGACACGATGCACGGCTTTTTTGCGTGCGCTGCCCGACAAGCCGCGCAACTCGGCGACAAAGCCAAGAAAACCTTGCACCGACATGTCGGGGTAGGAGGCCGCATTTTCTGGCAGATAGCCGATCAGCCGCTTGGCTTGCAGGGCAGCGGTCACCACATCGTGACCGCCTACCGAGATTTGGCCGGCTGTAGGGGGCAAGAACCCGGTAATCATGCGCATGGTGGTGGATTTACCGGCGCCGTTCGGCCCCAGAAAACCGAGCACTTCACCGCGCTCAACCGAGAAGGACAGATCGTCGACGGCCACTTTGC
>CANIIA010000116.1 GCA_947467435.1 Betaproteobacteria bacterium | reverse complement strand
ATCGTTTATGCATTACCGCCAGACAGTAAATTTGGCGTCCCCATCAACGACCGCTACGGCATGGTCGACACGCAAGCGCCCGGCTTCTGGGAAGAAGAGCGTCGCGCGCGAAAATTTAAAGAGCTAGATAAAGCCTTCCGCAACTTCGATTACACCGAAGAAGTTGTGCCCGGCAGCGATATCACTGTCGATGATGTCTTTGAAATGGGTGGCGAGCACTTTGCCGCCTACGAAATCGACGACCAAGAAGTCGAAGGCTTTGTCGACTACGTGCGTAATCTCGACGTATTGATCCTGCAAGTGCACGACAAAGAAGGCGAACTGGTATTCACCGACGTTTCCATCTTGCTCCCCGAGTACAACCAACTCTACGGTAGCTTCTGCCAGTGGAACCGTGCCTTCAAAAATCGCTCGCCTGGCATCTATGCCTGCTTACAAGCAAGCCGTTGGGCGCATCAAAATGGGCTGCGTTACTACAATCTTGGCCCAGTCGATGACTACGGCTACAAAGCGCTCTTCGTCACGCACTTTGAGCCAATTTACGCCATCGCCCTCACCGACCCCAACCACGCATTGGCAAAAGACCCCACCTCACCACTCAACGTCGATTTCAAGCGCGAAGAGTGGAATCAGGTTCTGCGTAAACGCTAAGCTTGGGCCGCGAGGAACGCAGCCTATAGGGTGTGTTCCTCGCCAAAGTTGGCGTCGTAATCAAAGGTCAGCTCCTCGCCCTTACGGATTGCCCGCAAGGTGACCCCGTTGCCGCTATTTTTCAAGCTCATGTTCGGGTTCTTGGAGTGATTCATATAGAACACTAGGTTCATGGTGTTCAAGCCGAGCGTTGGCACCTTCACGAACTTGTCGGTGTGATAGCAAAAAATCTCGATTTGTTTGCGCACGCTTTTGGGTAGCTGATCGATCTGCCGACGAGAAAATTTGATCTCCTCGTGATCTACCAAGGTTGGCATCGGATTGATCCCTTTCGGAATCGCTCGAATCGCAAACACCCCAATTCCATGAATTGGTGAAACACCGAGCTTGCAATACACACTCTGCTCCAAATGGCGCAGCAGTTTTTTCTTTACGTTTGCCATGGGTCTAATATTTCCGAATCTAAGCGCCCCAAGGCAGCACAGGCGCTTTGATGATGGCGTATGGGGGTTGGCGGAGAGGGTGGGATTCGAACCCACGATACGTTGCCGTATACCTGATTTCGAGTCAGGCGCCTTCGGCCACTCGGCCACCTCTCCGCAGGGGGCGAATTCTATCAGCGATGCGCGATTTTTTCTGCGCCACCCATGTATGGACGCAGCGCCGCGGGAATCGTCACCGAACCATCGACGTTTTGGTAGTTCTCCAAAATCGCCACCAAGGTGCGGCCCACCGCCAAGCCCGAGCCATTGAGGGTGTGCGCCAACTCGGGCTTGCCTTTGGCGTTGCGGAAACGGGCTTGCATGCGCCGCGCTTGAAACGTCTCAAAGTTTGAGCATGAGGAAATCTCACGGTAGGTGTTTTGCGCGGGCAACCACACCTCGAGGTCATAAGTTTTGGCTGCGGAAAACCCCATATCGCCAGTGCACAACACCATCGTACGGTACGGCAACCCGAGCTTTTGGAGTATCGCCTCAGCGTGCGCAGTCAGTGCTTCATGCCCATCACGCGCTTGATCTGGATGAACGATTTGCACCAGCTCGACTTTATCAAACTGATGTTGCCGAATCATGCCGCGCGTGTCTTTGCCATAGGCGCCAGCTTCAGAGCGAAAGCACGGCGAATGACAGACGTACTTCAGCGGTAAAGATTCAAGCGCTACGATTTCATCGCGCACAAAATTAGTCACTGGATATTCAGCGGTGGGAATCAAATACAAATCCCGACCTTCAATTTTGAATAGATCGTCCTTAAATTTCGCGAGACTAGACACGCCATTGGCACATTCGCCACTGACCATATACGGCACATACACTTCGGTATAGCCATGTTCAGCGGTGTGTACATCGAGCATAAATTGCGCAATGGCCCGATGCAGACGAGCCACCCCGCCCTGGAGTACGGTAAAGCGTGCACCAGCAAGTTTTGCACCGCGCTCAAAATCAATCTGGCCCAATGCCTCGCCCAAATCCACGTGATCGCGCGGTGTGAATTCAAACTGACGCGGCGTACCCCAACGACGTACCTCGACGTTTTCATCGGCACTTTTACCCGTGGGCACATCGGCCTGAGGTAGGTTGGGAATCACCGACAAAAACGCATGCAGACGCTGTTGCACATCGTCTGCTTTACCTTCTAGCGCAGTGAGTTCATCGTTCACGGCACTCGACTCAGCGAGTAGCGGCGCCACATCTTCACCCCGCGCTTTTGCTTGGCCGATTTTTTTTGCTTGGTTATTACGTGCCGCCTGCAATTCTTGCGTGCGCCCCTGAAACGTCCGTCGCTCGGCCTCGAGCGCTAGAAACGCGTCACGATCAAAAGCAAAGCCGCGAGCAGCAAGTCGGCTGACCACGTCATCGAGTTGGCTACGGAGAAGTTGGATATCAAGCATGGTGTTTCAATCCATCAAGTGCAGTGCGTTAATTTTTTTCACTTTGCGACGCTGCACGATCTAGCATGCGCAAGTGCTCTAGTTTTTCTCGGATGCGAATTTCAAGCCCGCGATCCACCGGCTGATACCAACCTGGGGGTTGCATTCCCTCTGGGAAGTAATTCTCACCTGCCGCGTAGCCTTGCGCCTCATCGTGTGCATAACGATATGCAGCACCATAGCCTAGATCTTTCATCAATCCGGTGGGTGCATTACGTAAATGCAAAGGTACCGGACGGGTGGTGTCTGCCGACACAAAAGCACGCGCTGAATTATAGGCGGTGTACACGGCATTAGATTTGGCGGCACACGCCAAGTAAATCACCGCTTGTGCCAAGGCAAGTTCGCCTTCAGGGCTACCAAGACGTTCATAGGTCTCACAGGCATCGAGTGTCAGACGCAGCGCACGTGGATCAGCCAAACCAATGTCCTCGCTTGCCATCCGCACCAAGCGTCGGCCCAAATATAAGGCATCCGCACCACCATCTAACATGCGGACCAACCAATACAACGCTGCATCTGGCGCAGAACCACGCACAGCTTTATGTAACGCCGAAATTTGATCGTAGAACTGCTCGCCGCCAGCATCAAAACGTCGCAAATTTTTAGCCAGTGTACGCGCCACAAAAGCGGCATCCACTTCAACGCGTTTGGCCGCCTGTGCCGCCGTTGCTAACACGGCCAATGCATTGAGTAAACGTCGCGCATCACCATCGGCAAATCCGATGAGCCGATCACGTGCTTGCGATGTCATCGGCACGTTCGGCAGCACGCGCGCCAAACCACGATCGAGCAACACATTTAAATCCTGCACACTTAATGGCTCAAGGACATACACCCCAGCACGTGACAGCAACGCGCTATTCACCTCAAAAGAAGGATTTTCAGTCGTCGCGCCAATCAATGTGATGAGGCCTTGTTCAACGAAAGGCAAAAATGCATCCTGCTGAGACTTGTTAAATCGATGCACTTCATCGACAAACAAAATCGTGTGTCGTCCATGCGCTTGCAGTGTGTGTTGCGCCGTTTGCATGGCCTCACGGATTTCTTTCACACCGGAAAACACCGCCGATAACGCCAAAAACTCTGCATCAAACGCATCCGCCATCAGACGAGCAATGGTCGTTTTACCCACGCCGGGCGGTCCCCAAAGAATCATCGAATGCGGTTGACGCGACTCAAACGCCAAGCGCAGCGGCTGCCCTGGTCCGAGCAAATGCGTTTGTCCAACTACATCTTCAATCGATGCGGGTCGCAGCAACTCTGCTAACGGGGCTGACGGGACAGTGTGAGCAAACAAATCAACCATCACGGCGTGCCTAACACATCCGCACCCTTGGGCGGTACAAAGCGAAAACTTGAAGATTCCACTTTAGGGTTGCGTTGCAAACCAAGAAAACGTAAGCGCGTGGTTTGCCCGAAATGATCCATCAATTCCATCGCTTCTAGCCCGGTTGCCGAGAACCCCATGCGAATCAACTCAAACCCAGATTCACGATCACGCGGCGTGGCTTCGAGCCATTCCAATCCGTCACGCAGCGGGGCTTCGGCAAACACAAAACTGCGTTCAAGGTCTGCGTTACCAGCGAGTAGCGCCGCTGGCGTGTTACCTAATGCCCGCGACATACGTCGTACTGTGACCTGATTGAGATCTTCATCGTAGGTCCAGACGCGCTCACCATCGCCGACGATGAGTTGTGCGTAGGGTTTGGCGTAACTCCAGCGAAAACGACTCGGCCGTAGTAACGTAAAGTAACCCGTCGCACTTTGGACTAATTTGCCATTGCGATCGTGTACCTTTTGCTCAAAATCGGCACGCACAGATTGTGTCGACTCAACAAAAGCACGAAATCGCGACAACGCTTCAGCCTGCGCTTGACACGTCATCACAAGCACACTGAGCAGGAACACACGCGCGATACTGCGCCGTGGCAATCGGTTTACTAATGGCGAAATAAACACCATCCCTCGATCACTCTGGCTTGGCTGGTACCAGCACTTCACGATTACCATTCGATTGCATGCTTGAGACCATCCCGGCACGTTCCATCTCTTCAATCAGCCGTGCGGCGCGGTTATAGCCGATACGTAAATGACGTTGCACCAATGAGATTGATGGTCGACGCGTTCGCAACACGATCTCCACCGCTTGATCGTAGAGCGCATCTTTCTCGCCGCCGCCCTCACCTTCAAGCCCAGTGAATCCTGGCGTTGTTTCGTCTGGCTCAAGCACGCCAGACAGGTACTCTGGCTTGGCCAGATTTTTTAAGTAATCCACCACAGCATGTACTTCATGATCAGCGACAAACGCTCCATGGACACGTTGCGGTAGCCCGGTGCCCGAGGGCAGATACAACATATCGCCTTGCCCCAGTAAGGCCTCGGCACCGCTTTGATCGAGAATCGTGCGCGAATCAATCTTACTTGCCACTTGAAAACCCACGCGGGTTGGAATGTTGGCCTTAATCAGTCCTGTGATCACATCCACAGACGGCCGTTGCGTGGCAAGAATTAAATGTATTCCAGCAGCGCGGGCTTTTTGCGCTAAGCGCGCGATCAGTTCTTCAACTTTTTTGCCTGCCACCATCATCAGATCAGCAAGCTCATCAATCACCACCACGATGTGTGGCAACACGGTGAGTGGTTGCGGGTCACCTGATTCGATGGTGGCTGGGTCTTCAATCACACGACCATGTTTTTCTGCGTCTTGTAGTTTGCTGTTGTAACCAGCAAGATTTCGTACGCCCACCCAAGACATGAGTTTGTAACGTCGCTCCATTTCACCGACACACCAATTCAATGCGTGCGCGGCTTGCTTCATGTCCACCACCACCGGCGCTAACAGGTGCGGGATATCTTGATACACCGAGAGCTCAAGCATCTTCGGATCAACAAGAATCAAACGGACGTGCTTGGCCTCGGCTTTGTAAAGTAGCGACAAGATCATTGCATTGATCGCCACTGATTTACCTGAACCCGTCGTTCCCGCTACCAACACATGCGGCATCTTGGCTAAGTCAGCGACCACTGGGTTTCCGGCTATATCTTTACCCATGGCAAGCGTGAGCGGTGAAGACATGTCGTGGTACGCACTCGAACCAAGAATCTCGGAGAGCCGCACGGTCTGTCGATGCGGATTAGGAATTTCTAATCCCATGCAAGATTTACCCGGGATCGTTTCGACTACACGAATTGACACGACAGACAATGCGCGCGCCAGATCTTTCACCAGATTCATGATCTGGCTGCCTTTCACGCCAACGGCAGGCTCAATTTCGTAGCGTGTGATCACTGGTCCGGGATAGGCAGCCAACACTTGCACCGTCACACCGAAATCTGAGAGCTTCTTTTCAATCAAACGCGAAGTAAATTCGAGCGTTTCAGCACTCACCGTTTCGATATTGACTGCCGGCTCATCGAGCAACTTGAGCGGCGGCAACGGCGTATCTGGCAAATGATCAAATAATGGCGCTTGTTTTTCTTTTTGGGCACGTTCAGATTTTTTGATTTCAACAACTGGCGGTGCGATCACCAGAGGCGCAACGTGCGCCTCCTCGCGACGGCGTTCGGTTTTCACCACCAACGCACGTTCTTCGCGCGCCACTTCACCCACGAGACGGTCTTGTCTTGTCGCTAAAATTTCATTGATACGCTTCCAGACCGCTTCAATGATCCGCCCGCACAATTCGGCAACGGTGATCCACGACACGCCGGTAAATAAGCTCAACCCGACTGCAGCCGTACAAATGAGCAGCAACGTTGCGCCCGTAAATCCAAGCGCGAGGTACAACGCAGTGGCCAAGACATCGCCCAACAATCCCCCGGGCGCTAAGGGCAGTTGTGCCTGCAGGGTATGTAAGCGCAGCGCCTCGATCGTGGCACTTGAGGTGATCAGAATTAAAAACCCGATCAGCGCAACAATCAGTGGTCGACGATCGATGAGTGGCGTGCCATCTAAACGCCGGTAACCCCATACCACCACGTACAAAAACAGCATCGACCACCAATACGCGGAGACACCAAACAAGTACAACAACAAATCAGCGAGCCAAGCCCCAAAGTGGCCACCCGCATTACGCACCGTCGCTGCAGTGGCGCTGTGTGACCAACCCGGGTCCGCCCGATCGAAAGTAAATAACACCAACAATACGTACATCGACACCGCGACCAACAACAACCAGCGCGCCTCTCGCAAGAGGCTAGCTAGTTTTGCAGGT
>CANIIA010000115.1 GCA_947467435.1 Betaproteobacteria bacterium | reverse complement strand
CTGAACCGCACGGACTGCATCCGATTGACGCGCTTCGCGTGCTTGCTCAGCCAATGCAGCGGGAGAAACCCCTTCCACCTGACCAAGCACCACTTCAATACGACATGGTGCGCCAACGTGCTGAGAGAGCGCCGCCTGTAATTTATCGATGTGCTTGCGCTCATTCAGTAAGGCCATCGCTGCGGGCAAACGCAAACAAAAATGATCACCGTCACGCGACACCAATTCCGCGTTATGTGCCAACTGACCTGCAGCACCGCCTAAAGAAAGCGCACCAACAATCTCAGGCCACCCTGAGAGATTCATCGACTGCGATTGTTTCGCCACAGGCTCAACTGATGTTGATGCCCGCGTACCCGAGCGAACTGGTTTGGTATTGGATTGGCCGCCACCACTGATTGATGGTGTCGATTGCGTGTCTTGCGGTCGAAATGCGAGCATACGCAACAAGGTCATCGTAAAGCCGGCATGCGCATCAGGGGCAACCGGCAAGTCTTGTCGACCTTGCAACGCGATTTGGTAGCACAACTGAATTTCGTCTGCAGGTAAGGCCTCAGCCAACGCCACGATGCGCTCTCGCTCGGGTAAATCGGCTTCAAGTGCATTGGGAACCGTGCGCGCCAGGGTCATCCGCAACAACACACTCGCAAGATCAGCAAGCGCCGTATCAAACGACAAACTACGCGACTGCATTTCATCGGCGATTGTCACCAACGCTGCAGCATCATTTGCAACCACGGCGTCGAGCGCGCGTAGCAAATACGTTTCATCGACTGAGCCCAACATGTCGCGCACGCTGTCTGCACTGACTTTGCCTGCACCATGGGCAATGGCTTGATCAAGCAAAGACAAGGCATCGCGCATACTGCCCGCCGCAGCGCGCGCAACGTGGGGTAACGCCTCTGGTTCAAACGGCACCGCCTCCTCAGTCAGCAAGCGGGCGAGATGTTCGGTGATTGCACCGCGCGGCATTTGCTTTAAATTGAATTGCAAGCACCGTGATAACACGGTAACCGGAATTTTTTGCGGATCGGTTGTGGCGAGAATAAATTTCAAATGCTCTGGTGGCTCTTCCAGCGTTTTTAACATCGCGTTAAACGCTGAATTGGAGAGCATATGTACTTCGTCAATCACATACACTTTGTATCGCCCACGTGTCGGTGCGTACTGCGCCGTATCGAGCAACTGGCGCATTTCATCGACCTTGGTATTGGTGGCGGCATCCACCTCAAGCAAGTCCACAAAGCGACCCGAATCAATTTCTGTACAGGCACTACACGTACCACAAGGCGCTGCAGTGATACCCGTCTCACAGTTCAAGCATTTAGCCAAAATCCGTGCGATGGTGGTTTTACCTACGCCACGGGTGCCGGTTAACAAATACGCGTGGTGTAAACGCTGCTGCTCAAGTGCGTGACGCAAGGCCTGAACAACGTGCTCTTGCCCAACCAATGTCGAAAAACTTTTCGGACGATATTTACGTGCGAGAACGAGGTAACTCATGCCATTGATTCTATCAGCGCGTGGGCGATGCCATTCGATCTGCGCACAACAGCTGCCCAGCGCGATCGAAACAAAAAAGAAGGTGGCGAGCCTTGTCCCCGGCACTTGCAGTTTGCGGCTGTGGCTGCTTCCTTCCGGACCTGACCAGGTTCACCGCGCCACAATGCGGGGGGGCCCGCCGTAGAAAGGTAATTATCCCACTAGCGGCAGATCAATTGCCACTCATATTGATGGGTCTTTTGATTCACCACTTGCTCTTGCCGACAACTTTTCTTGTCATCCGCGGGCGTGGTGGGCAGATGTGGCGCAGGCTGCGCTTTAGTCGGCGCAGCGGCACAGGTCGAGATTGGGCAACGCGGTGCCTTGTCCGTCGGTAGAGTACACACCGCTTTTGGTTCGTCGTTGACGCACTTGCAAGTGCAATCAGCGTGGGCAACCGACAACGGTGTTGTGAACGCACCCAACAACAGGGTACTCAGCAAAATACGCCCCATTTGTTTTGATCCCAACATACGTTGCTCCTTTCACGCCGACAAACTGAATCTATCGAATTCGCAGTGTAAGCCACAAGCCCATTGCGCGCACTTCGAAAAGTCATCCAAGCCTTGCATTCAAAGTGGCTAACCACGTGGCAATTTCTTGCCGGTGGCAAAAGAAAACGCCCACTGACCCGTCGCTCAAAAATCAAGTCCTTGTTTTTATACAAGCAATCGATCGGTATCCAGATGGGCATGGGTCGTGCTTCTGTTACGCAATTCATCCCAACGGCAATCCATCGACGTCATGCAGCAACACATCCCAACCACCTTTGAGCGACTTGCGCGGATTAGCGCAGCCGTTTTGCTGCTCTGCCTATCGTTACCCCTCTGGGCGGCTAAACAAGACCTTCGATTGGTCCAAATAGATGTCAGCGCGACCCAATCACGGTTGGTATTTGAATCCGCGAAGCCCATCCGCTACGAAATTCTCGAACTCGACAATCCCGATCGACTGGTAGTGGACTTCAAACTCCCGGCGATTACGCCAAGCATCCGTGCCATGCACGAGCAATTACACGCTGACGATCCATTCATCCGAGCCATTCGTTATGCCATCTATTTGCCTGGAACAATTCGCGTTGTCTTTGATTTAAAAACACCCGCGCACGCACAAGCAGTGCTCGCCCAACTCAAATCGGGCGAGCAGTTGCTCATCAAAATCACACCCAAAAGAAGCGTTGCAGCGACAGAATCTGCCCCTGCACTCACCCCGAGCTTTACTGCCCCTGCGCCGCAAGCAGAACAACTCGTTTCGGTAAAAGAAGGCGATACCGTCGCGACGACGATTTCGCCGCGCACCGCGATACACACATCAAGCAGCGAAGATCCCGCATTAAAATTGGATCAAATGCGATTACGAAAATTATCGCTACCAGCGTTGATACAAGAACTGAAAGGCAGTAACGCAGTAATCAACGCTAAACGCTTGGATATCGATTCAGCCCAAGCCAACGTTGAAACCATGAGCATGCCGTATATCTCCCCCTCCTTTGGATACTCCAAAGGCAGTTACTACAAGGCCGTGCCCTACAACCCGATGATCTCGCCGCAGTCCGATTCGTATAGCTTCTCTGGCACCATCGAAGGCCCCGGTAAACGCAGCTCGCGCGAAGCCTTTTCTCTGGCCGAAGTCTCACGCCAAAAACAAGAGTACCAATCCATCGAGCGCAATCTCGAGTTCGATGCCGCCGCCGCGTTCGTCGATGCGCTGCGCACCAAACGTATCTGGCAAATTTACGCCTCTTCCATCAACGCCCTGTCCGCACTCAATCTGCCCAAAGCCAACGACATCATCGCGGATGACCGTAATAATCAACAAACGGTTGCGCGCGATTTCAATTACCAAGCGCTGGGCTTACTGAATTTCTTGGGCAACATCGATGAGGTGCTGATCGAGCCCACCGGCTCGCTCGCCGTCAAAGAGCGTGAATTCCGCCTCTCGGAGATCCTGGCCAGCGCCCCTCGCAACCGACTCGACATGCAAGCACTCGAAGCGGCACGCGAATCGGCGGTGCGTAATCTCACGATGGTGGATAAAAATCGCAACGCCGATATCGGCGTGGGACTCTCGATCTCGAACACCCCGGGCTATGTCTCGAGCGGCACCGCCTACAATAAAACCTCCGCGATGGGCTTTTCGCTCAGCGTGCCGATCGCTATTCAGTTGATCAGTCGCGCTGATCTAACGCAAGCGTCAAACACGCTCACGCAAGTGGAGTTGTCTATTCGCGATCTGCGTACGCGTATTCATACCGAGATTCAGCAAAATCATTTGCGTTACATGACCGCGAAAGAGCAGCTCGCCAGCGCGGCTAAGGATCACGCCGCAGCGAGCGCTAAGCGCGATGCAAAGTCCATCGAATCGCTCACCGATTGGCGCGATAAAGAAATCGCCCTGGTCGATGCGCAAACCGTCCACATCAAAGCACTGCTCGGCTTACTCAAAGCCAGTGGGATGTATGAAGTGCCGGCTATTTAATATCCATAAAAAACAGCGTCTCATTACCAGCTTCTGCCTAAGCGCTTCAGCGCATTTTGCGAGAACTCATGGCCAGAGCGCGCTGCAAGTTGGTACAAACGAACGGCCTCGCTTAAATCTTTAGGAACGCCTTTTCCGTTTTCGTACATATTCGCCAAATTGCCTTGCGCAGAGGGTGAATTTTGCGCAACAGCGAGTCGATACCACCGCAAGGCCTCTTGGTAGTCTTGTGGCACACCCTTAGCAAACTCGTACATCAGTCCCAAGTTTGACTGTGCTTGAGCTTCGCCTTTACTTGCAGCGAGTTGATACCAGCGTATCGCCTCGCTCAAGTTTTTAGATACACCACGGCCCATTTCATACATCCAGCCAACACTGCGTTGCGCCACTGCATCCCCTTGATCAGCAGCCAATCGGTGCCAACGCGCAGCCTCGTGATCGCTTTGCGCAACCCCCTGACCATTTAAGTAGCCGTAGCCCAGTTGTACACGCGCTTGTGTATGCCCTTGCTCTGCAGCGATCAAATAAAAACGCACTGCTTCGGTTTGATCGCGGGCGACGCCTTCTCCATTGGCAAATTTTCTACCGCGCGCATACGCTTCGTCTGCTGTCATGGATGGCCGTGATGTGGCCTTGAGTCGATCTAAGGCCTTTTGTGCGCCCTCATTGCCTTGCTTGGCTGCGAGTTGATATAAACGTAATGCCTCCGCAAGATCCTTGGGCACCCCTTTGCCGTACTCATACATATCTGCCAAGTTGTATTGACCAAAGGCACTGCCTTGGTCAGCAGCTAAGCGATACCACTTCACCGCTTGCACGAAATCTTTCGTTACCCCCTGACCGTTTTCGTACATCGTGCCGAGCAATGTTTGTCCACGCGAAAATCCACTTTCAGCAGATAAGCGATACCACTTCAGCGCTTCAGCATCGCTTTTTGCAACGCCGCGACCCTGATCGTACATATAGCCCAAGTTAGCTTGCGCAATCGCATTGCCTTGTTCAGCGGCGAGCCGATAAAGCCGCACTGCTTCACCCAAATTTTGTGTAACCCCACGACCAACTTCATACAGGTAACCTAGATTAAGCTGCCCGCGTGCGTTGCCTTGCTGCGCAGACAAACGATACCAACGCACCGCTTCCGCATCACTTTGCGCCACACCCCGGCCGACGTCGTAGGCATAGCCTAAAGACACTTGAGCGGGTGCATGGCCCTGATCCGCTGCGATTCGATACAAACGCACCGCCTCCACTTCATTTTTTTCTACTCCAGATCCATTCCAGTAGGCATTGGCAGACTGAAACGTGGTTTCAGGACTCGGTGCGGCCGGCGCGGGCGCTGCGCTCGCAGTCTGCAAGCGTTCGAGGGCTTTTTTTGCAGACTCGTTGCCTTGTGCAATTGCAAGGCGGAACCAACGCGCCGCTTCGTTTAAATCTTTTGCAACAGCCTGACCGTTTTGATACATCGTGCCCAATAAATATTGGCCATGCGCGTAACCTTGATCAGCCGCCAAGCGATACCACTTCAATGCATCTTCATCGCTTTCAGGTACGCCGCCACGGCCCATGTCATAAGCAAAGCCTAATGATGTTTGCGCTGGTGCGTAACCAGCCTCTGCCGCTAAGCGATACAACCTTACCGCCTCAACCTCATTTTTTTCAACGTCCTCACCGTTCCAATATTGGGTGGCCAGACGAAAGTTACTTTCAGGCGTGGCACCAGAGGGCGCCGGCGCAATCGTTGCAGGTGTGATTGGCGTCGCGCCAGCAGTTTGGCGCAAACGGTTACGTGCCAGGCCAGCAAATCGACCCTCAGGAAACTGTCGTAGATACTCCTCAAAATCTGCCCGATCGGTGCTGGCTTTAATCGAATCCCAAAAAGATAAATCAAGCGCCAAGGGGTCGACTTGCGCTAAAGAAACAGGTCCCGTCTGCGCAACTTGAGTCGGTGTTCCAGCGCCACCGCGCGGTTGCACAAAATAAAATCGACCCAAGGCTTGATCGTAAATCGCTGGCACTTGTTCATGACCGATGGTCTTTGCCAACCGCGCAACTTCCTCGCGAACGTTTGTTAAGACATCGCGCACCGGGACACCGGGTTTTTGAATCTCTTTTAAGAACACCCGAGTGAACAAACCATTGCGCGCTTGGTCGCGTTCACTTAACCGATCGAGTGCCTCTTGTCCCGCACCCGCTGCATACAAAATCATCTGCCCGGTTGCTGCGGTTGTCGGCGCAAGGCCACGCCCGACTGCGGATCGCCCAGGAATCTTAAACGGATTAGTGCGGCAGGCATCGATGATGGCTAAGGTGAATCGTGCTTTACGTTCCTGTAAATCCTCGAGCACGCGCTGAAGCGGCACAGACTCATCTTTGATTTGATCTTCTGACGCATTGCGTGAGATTTCAACGGGCAGCAGATAGTTTGCGCCGCTCACTTCCATGCCATGCCCCGAATAAAAGAACACGACCTCATCGCCGCCATTGACTTCGGACTTAAAGGTGCGCAGCGCTGTTTTAAACGACACCAAATCAGTATCGGTTTTCAGCGTGACCTTATAGCCAACCTTTTCAAGTGCCTCACCCACCGCTCGGGCATCCGCACGAGCATTTTTCAGCGCCCCGATTTGTTTGTAGCTGTCATTACCAACCACCAGCGCAAGACGTCTAGGCTCGGTCGAGGGCTTGGTCGTTGGTTTGGCGGACTCAGCAGAAATGGCGGGGAGTAAGTAACCAGAGCCACAAAGAGCAATCAAGAAAAAAAGGGCCGAGAATCGGGAGCGCATAGCGGGTAGCCAACGATATATGTAAAAAGTTCTTACATT
>CANIIA010000114.1 GCA_947467435.1 Betaproteobacteria bacterium | reverse complement strand
CTGGCCACGCGGCTGAGCACGGCGCGTAAAAACCTGAGAAGTGCGTAGACCAAAAACAGCATCAATGCGGTCACGACAACCAACGCACAAATAAATAACAGTGGGTGTTTGACTGCTAGCCAAAACCCCGCAAGCACAAGACCGTCTTCGAACAAACTAACTGCGACGTTCGAGACCGGTTCAGGCGAAGTGTTCACCGCAGCACGGGTGCTTGCTTTGGCTGAAAACGAAGCCGCCGAAAGCGTGCCACCCATTACAGCAGCTGCAACGGCCATGGTCGCGCTATCTGCACCAAAGACAGCGGCAGCTAAGGCTGCACCGGCAGGCACACGAATCACCGAATGCAGCATGTCCCAGATCGAATCTAGGCCTGGAATTTTATCGATAAAAAATTCGACAAACAGCATGCCGCCACTCGCAACTAACATCACTGGATGTTGTAAGAGTGATAAGCCTTGCGGCAGATGAATCCAATTAAGCGCGCCCGTCAGGCCGGTGATAAACAATACGGCGTATAGGCGCAGTCCGCTGGCCCATCCGAGTGCCGCAGCAAGAGCAATGAGCGCGGCTAAGTCGAGGGCTGAAGCGGCAGGCTGCATCCACGCCGCCAAAGCGTGCATTGCTGAGGTCGTGAGGGCGAGCCATTCAAGGAGTGTGTCCATCAGTTTCTCCGCGAGTCAGTGTGAAGCAAACAGTTTCGCAAAATCCAAACGAATACGCGTTACGCTCTGCGTGTAAATTCTAGCCCGATGTTGGGGGCGAAAGAGCACATTCTAAGGGGATCTAAAATGACCGCGAAGTCTAACGAAGTGCCTGCCCATAAAGGCGATGCCATTGTGTTGCAGCCAGACGAGGGCGATTCGTACTGGCAACCCCAACCTGCCAATGGCTATGTGACCGTCAAAATTGGACCCAGTAACTGTGCATCGAACTTTACCTCCATGGGTATCCAGGTGATTGCACCAGGGGGGTATGTGCGTGAACACTGGCATAGTAGTCACGAAGAAATTTTATTTTGCTTTGAAGGACAGGGCACCATTGTTGTCGATGGTGTACCGCACCGTGCAGTACCAGGGACAACGGTGTTTGTGGGGCGTTGGGTACCGCACAAAATCATCAACGAAGGGCCGGGCGAATTTAAGATGACGTGGACCTATTTGCCGCCTGGTCTTCAGCAATTCTTTGAAGCAATTGGTCGTCCTCGTAAAGCCGGAGAGCCTGCGCCCGCGCCGTTTGGTCGTCCTGAAAACACGCTATCTGCAGAAAAAGCAGCCGGCTTTGGTCCGAAGATTGGTGACTAACGCATCAATATTCTGATTGATCAAACTGACTGCACTAGCGTGCATGTTCGTTGATTTGTTATGCGCTAGTTAGCTTTGATTCCCGCATCGCGAATCACGCGACCCCATTTTTCTTGCTCGTTGCGCACGTAACTAGCGGCTTGTTCCGGGGTGCCGCCCATCGGCTCGGCCCCCAGCTCTTGTAATCGCGTGAGTACCGCAGGTTTGGTGGTCATGCGATTCAGTTCTGTGTTGAGTGTTTTGATGACATCTGCTGGTGTACGTGCTGGTACAAGCACTGCAAACCAACCCAAGACTTCAAAGCCCTCTAAGCCCATGCCGGTTTCTGCTACGGTAGGTAGGTCCGGCAACAAGCTCGTACGTTTTGCACTTGAGACCGCCAATGGTTTGAGTGCGCCTTTGCGGACATGCGGCATCATGATCGCGGTGTTTTCAAACATCATTGGTACACGACCCGCGAGTAAATCGGGCATTAACGCACCGCTGCCTTTATAAGGCACGTGCACGATATTGACTCCCGCCATTCGTTTTACTAGTTCCCCACCCAAATGCTGCGCTGTGCCTGGACTTGAGGAGGCAAATTCGTATTTACCCGGATGTTGTTTAAGCAAGCGAATGAGCTCTGCAAAATTGTTTACCGCCACACTGGGATGTACGACAAAAACATACGGGGTGCTGGCAACCATGCCAACCACGGTCAGATCCGCGTCGGTATAAGGTAATGATGCATACAGCGCTCCCGCTGTACCGTGTGCGCTTGAAACGACCAATAGAGTGTGTCCATCGGGGGTCGCCTTTGCAACGCCGCCTGTGGCAATCGTACCGCTGGCGCCACCGCGATTTTCAACGACAAATGTTTTGCCTGTTTGCGTGCCCAGTTCTTGTGCCACATGACGCGCGATCACATCCGTGGTGCCACCTGGTGGAAAACCAACCACAACCTTGACCGTTTGGCTTGGGTAGTTTTGCGCAAACACACCCGAGGCCAAACTAATCGCGCTAGCGCAGAACAAACCGATCGATAAACGACACATCGTGGGATACATAAAACCTCTCTAGGAAGGCGTGACTGTAGGTTGTATTCTCCCACGTCAGCGCGCAGATCTTGACCTTGCATTAATCGATTTTGCTGGCAGATTTGCGTAGCGAACGCGCTTGCCGCCACTGCTGTACTAACCAAACCATTGTGCTGAACACAATCAACACAATGAGCCAGCGCAACATCAGCGCTAAATCACTGGCCTCGAGCGTGGGGCGTGGAAATTTAGCCAGTAAGTCGTAGCGTTCAACCATCCAATGCCAGGCGATGTGACCAACGCCAGCGGACAAAATCAGTGTGACTGCGCGTGAAATCGTCGTGCGACGCATCAGTAAATTTAATAGCGGAACAATGAATGCCAGCACTAACAGTTGTCCAAATTCGACGCCGAGATTAAAGGCAAGCAATGCACTCACCAGATGTTCGCCAGCCAGTTGCATTTTTTGTTGTAAGCCAAACGAAAAACCAAAGCCGTGCACAAAACCAAAAAGTAACGCCATTAACCATCGCCGTCGCGTCGTAGTGCCGAAAACATTTTCTATGGCGGTATACAAAATCGATGCCGCAATCAACAGCTCTACGAGTGGTGCAAACCATAATGCTTGTGGTGCGTAGCCAACTGCAGCGATGAGTAGCGTGATCGAATGTGCAAGCGTAAATGCCGTGATGATGCCAACCAATGACCAAAAGCGACGAAAGGGCACCACCAAGCAAAGTAAAAACAATAAGTGGTCGATGCCATCCAAAATATGCGCAAAGCCAAGCACCGTAAACGTACGAACGGCTTGCCATCGGTTGGGGTCAAGTTCGACGACCCCTGGATCTGCTTGCAGTTCAAAAGCGCGTTCAGCGCCTCGCGCATTGATAAAACGTAAGCTGATGGCAACGTGCACACCTAAACGCTCGAGGTTCGGTTGAATCGAAAACGCTGCGTGTTCATCGCTGATGGGGTAGCTCATCAATACATCGAGCATGCCTTGATTCCAATACAGCAGCGTTTCTTTGGGCAGTGGCGGTGCATCTAAATACGCCAGCGCTGTATCCCATTGATGAAAGGTGCGCGCCGAGCTTAAAGAGATGCGCGCTTTTTGAATGCTTGGCTCAGACAAGCGTTGCCCGTTGGCAAACACCACCATTTCATCTGCTAGCCACAGTTTGGCAGCATTGTGCAAAGCGGAATCGACTTTTGAAAAATCAATGTAGCCACCCGCACGCTGCGGGACGTCGACATCACGCAGTGCATTGAGCGGGACCCGCGCAAGCACCAACAGCGCGTTACCTTGCGGCTTGATATACGCAATCACCCGAACCGTATCCGGTACATCGTGGGCGTGTAGAGGCATTGCCGCAACTAAACAAGCGATTGCAATGCAGCATCGCGTCACTAGCATCCGCACGATGAGAAGCGACTTGCTTATAATCAAGGATCCATCCTTGGAATGCGTGATCACCATGACCAAAACAAAATTCTACGCGGGACTGGGCATTGCTGTTTTATTGACTGGGCTCACCTTCACTCAGGGCGTACTCGAGCAGCAAGCTGTCGCACAAAACGATACGGTGCAAGGCCCAGTGTTTGAAGTGGATGCGTTGTGGCCCAAGCCGTTACCCAATCACTGGTTGCTTGGCATGGCCATTGGCGTGTGGGTTGATGATCAAGATCATGTTTGGATTGTGCATCGTAGCTCAGCCACGCTGAACAATAATGAACGTGGCGCTGAAGTCGATCCGCCAACGGGTGAATGCTGTCGTGGTGCGCCCCCCGTGTTGGTGTTTGATCAAGCGGGTCATCTTGTACGTCACTGGGGAGGACCTGGTGCGGGATACGAATGGCCAGAGTCAAATCACGGCATTTTTGTTGATCACAAATCCAATGTGTGGATTGGTGGTAATGGCGCTAAAGATGCGCATCTACTCAAGTTCACCAAAGACGGAAAATTTTTGATGCAAGTGGGCCACTTGGGTAAAAGCGGTGGCAGCAACGATCTAGAAAACTTTGGTCGTGTGGCTAAAATTTTTGTCGATGCAAAAACCAATGAAGCCTATGTGGCCGATGGCTATGGCAATCGGCGTGTGGCGGTGATCGATGCCGATACCGGAAAAATTAAACGCTACTGGGGTGCGTACGGTAATCGACCCGAAGATGGACCCAATGGAAACTTCAATCCAGATGCGCCGCCATCGCAGCAGTTTCGTAACCCGGTGCATTGCGCTGATTTATCCAACGATCGATTTGTGTATGTCTGCGATCGGCAAGGCAATCGCCTGCAGGTCTTTACGCCCGAAGGTAAGTTCGTCAAAGAGCAGTGGTACGCGCGGCGTAGTTTGTCTGAAGGTGCAGTTTGGGATATTGCGTTCTCTAAGGACCCGCAGCAGCGTTACATCTACTTAGCTGATGGACGTAACCAAAAGGTGCGCATCATCGTGCGAGAAACCTTAGAAGAAATCAGCAGCTTTGGTGATGGTGGTCGTCAGCCAGGTCAATTCTTTGGTGTGCACAGCATCGCCACCGACTCGAAGGGCAACCTGTACACCACTGAAACCTACGAAGGAAAACGCTTGCAACGGTTTGTCTACAAGGGCATTGGTCCGATACGCCGTGGTGCGCAAGGCGTGGTGTGGCCACGTAAAACGTAAACCGCGCCGCCGATTGGGCTAAAATACTGGGCTTGGTGCGCTCTCGGTTTTTGGGAGGCACATTTAAATTTGAGTGAGCCCAGTATGGCCCTGATTGTTCAAAAGTATGGCGGCACTTCCGTTGGTAGCGTAGAGCGCATCAAAAACGTTGCGCAACGTGTTGCCAAATGGAAAGCCGCTGGCCACGATGTGGTGGTGGTGGTTTCCGCGATGAGTGGCGAAACCAACCGCTTAATTGGCTTAGCTAAAGACATCCAAGCGCAGCCCGATCCACGTGAGCTCGATCAAATTGCGGCGACGGGTGAGCAAGTCACCATCGGATTGACGGCGATGGCGTTGCAAGCGATTGGTGTGCCTGCGGTAAGTTATACCGGCGGTCAGGTACGTATTCTTACCGACAGTGCGTATACCAAAGCGCGCATCATTTCGATTGATGAAGATAAAATTCGCGCCGACCTCAACGCCGGACGTGTCGTGATCGTTGCGGGTTTTCAGGGCGTCGATGAACACGGCACGTTGACCACCTTGGGTCGTGGGGGTTCGGATACCACCGGTGTTGCGCTGGCGGCTGCATTAAAAGCAGACGAGTGCCAAATCTATACCGATGTAGATGGCGTCTACACCACCGATCCACGCATCGTGCCAAGCGCGCGAAGACTGAAGACCATCACCTTCGAAGAGATGCTCGAAATGGCGAGCCTAGGCTCAAAGGTGCTGCAAATTCGATCGGTGGAGTTTGCTGGTAAATACAAAGTGCGTTTGCGTGTGCTTTCAAGTCTGACCGATCCGTTGTTGCCTGTGGCACAAGAGTCGGTGTCAGGCACGCTCATTACTTTTGAGGAAGATCCCAACATGGCCATGGAACAAGCCGTCATCTCTGGCGTTGCGTTTGCACGCGACGAAGCAAAAATTACAGTACATGATGTGCCCGATCGCCCCGGCATTGCTTACGCGATTCTCGGCCCAATCGCAGATGCCAATATTGATGTCGACGTTATCGTGCAAAACGTCGGGCACGATGGGATGACTGATCTCTCATTTACGGTTGCGCGCGGCGATTTATCTAAAGCCCTCAAAATCTTAAAAGACCAAGTGCAGCCGCATATCAAATGCCGCGAAGTGACCGGCGATGATCACATTGCCAAAGTGTCGTTGGTGGGTTTGGGTATGCGATCGCATGTGGGGATTGCTTCGCAAATGTTCCGTACCTTGGCTGAAGAGGGCATCAATATCCAAATGATCACCACGTCAGAAATTAAGATTTCGGTGGTGATGGATGAGAAATATCTCGAGCTCGCCGTGCGTGTACTGCACAAAGCATTTGGTCTGGATCAAGCCTGAGCTTACCGAGACGCAGGATTTAGGCGATAATTCGTCTGCTGAGAAGTGAACGCCCAACGGCAATCGTTGCGGCGACGCTGTAAAAACGGAGAGTTGCCCGAGAGGCTGAAGGGGGCGCCCTGCTAAGGCGTTATACGGGTTATACCGTATCGAGGGTTCGAATCCCTCACTCTCCGCCAAGTATTTTAAGAAAAACTGTTTAAAAACAAATTGTTGTATTCAATTCTGCGAGATGAAATTCGGCTGGTACCCGCAATGGTACCCATCCTGCTTCTATCGTGGCTGTGGCATCTCAACCCGACTGCGCCAACAACAGCGCCACTCGAACCACACAGAACTGGCATCAGTAACCAGCTGGAAATCCTCGCAAGTCCGACCCCCCACCCCCGGGGTACCCCCCATCTTTAAACTGGTTCCATCCGTCTACCCTTGCACTCGGATTTGCTCGAACGACGAGGCTTTTTTCGCTATACGGATCATCTTTGGGCCTTGGCTAAAAATTACTTAGGTAGTATGGATAAGTAATTCGCCATCTTCTT
>CANIIA010000113.1 GCA_947467435.1 Betaproteobacteria bacterium | reverse complement strand
TGCGGATCATGTTGGCCACGGTGTACATGGTTGAGTATCCGACCACCGATCCCAAGCGTGGATAGTCTTTCCACTTGGCTTGATATGCCGCTAAGAATTTTTTATGCGCTGGTGTGTTGATCTCAGCCCATGGATAACCGGTGACCACCCATCCTTCGGGAGTTTCATCTTTTAATGGGTCGAGATACTCCGGTTCACCCGCCAACAAGTTAAATACTGGGCGATCTTTGAATAAGCCACGGGTGTTGCCTTCGCGTACAAATTTCTGTAGATCGGGTCCAAACAGTGAAGAGAAGATGGCATCCGGTTTGGCATCGATCAAGGCTTGCACAACGGCGCCGGCATCAATTTTTCCGAGCGCAGGCGCTTGTTCACCGACAAACACCACATCCGGTTGCGCTTTAGCCATCAGCTTTTTGAATGACGCCGTGGCTGATTGTCCGTATTCGTAGTTGGGGTAAACAATGGCCCATTTTTGTTTTTTGAGTTTGGCGGCTTCAGGCACCAACATCGCCGTTTGCATATAGGTTGAAGGACGCAAGCGGAAGGTATAACGATTGCCGTTTTCCCAAACAATTTTGTCAGTCAGCGGTTCGGCTGCAATAAAGACAGTTTTGCGTTGTGCTGCGAGGTTCGAGACGGCCAAACCAACGTTGGAAGGAAACGTTCCCATCAACACACTGACGTTTTCGCGTGAAAGTAACTCCTCCGCGACGCGTACTGCATCGCCAGGGTTGCCGTTGTCATCTCGTGAAACGACTTCGATTTTTCTACCGAGTACACCACCGGCCTTGTTGATTTCATCGAGCGCAAGTTCCCAGCCTTTTTTGTACGGCTCTAAAAATGCCGGAAAGACTTTGTAGCTGTTGAGTTCGCCGACTTTGATGGCTTGCGCGTGGACGCTTGTTGCGGCCACAGCAAGCACAGCGGTGGCGATGATGCGGTGCATGTGTTTCATGATGACAACCCCCTGTCGAAAAGACCCGTGGAATGGTACTGCAAGTGCTGTAATGACGGTGTGACTGCAGCGTGATGCTGCGTGAGTCCGCAAATGCGAACATGACCCTGAAGATGTAAACAAGCGCCTTGAATCAGGCCACGATCGAATAAATCATTGGCGTACATTAAACCTTGATCGAGTGCGAGATCGATTTCGTGTTGTGGCAACGCACCCACCGCCAGAGTGACCAATTGTTCGCCTAGATCGGAATCGTGCTTCACCCGGTGGGCAGGCAGTCGTTGAATGACACGATGATCTACATTGACTGCGTTTGCGATCATGGTTGCCGCGGCATCGGCATTGGCCGCGCAGTCTGCGAGAACAGTGACCGCATCAGCAATACCCAGCGATTGCGAACGTCCTTGCCAACCAGAGGTGGCGACACCGCGAATTGCATCGTGTGCGTGCACACGACACTGTCCGTTTAACCAAGCGTTGTTGGGATCCGCGGCAATGCCAACATCGATTGAAGTGCCTGGTGCTAAGTGCAGCGCAATATCGCCACCGTCATTCACGTAGGCTTTTTCAATTTGTCGGTCTCGCACGAGTGCGTGCAGTAAGGTGTCGGCCACCGCACCTGCCACTGCCGCCATCGGGGTAATAAATCGGCTGCGATGGGGCCAGGTTGCGCTCACCATGCGTTGCGCTGTATCGCAAATAATAGGTGGGTAGGTTTCACCCAATGGGGTGCGTAATTGCGCGAGTTCGCGCACTAAAGTGGGCAAAAGATCAGCAAAAGATTCACCGGCCTGATGATAGGCGGCACGTACTTCGTGCGCTGCGCCCCACGCTTGAATCACACAGTCGATGGGCCCGTGTTGCAAATGTAATCGTCCATCCGCGAAGATGGCCATGGTGGCGCCGTGTGTTCCAAGCGCTTGGGCGTGTGCCATCGTTGGTGCGTGTGCCATCGTGAATTAATCGGTGGGCCAGGGATTGGGATGACGCCATGCTTCTGCGCGAAAGGTCGTATCTTGAATCACTTGGTTGAGTGGCTTGACGTGTTGCATGTGCCCACCCAGCGCAGCGTACTCAGCGATTGGCATGGTGAATTCGATGGGTAATACCAATGCGGGGGTAGGTACATCACCAAAGGCGTTGTCTGGCATCGCCAACACGTCCACCATGACCGTGATCCCACCACCAGGCCAGACATAGACCGGTGCGCCACCACACGTCACGCGCGTGATCGATGCACGTACTGAACGCGTGAGTCGAACTGGATTTTCTGTCACCCCTGCACGCAAACTGCCTCCCGCTCCCCCCATAAACAACACGCTGGTAAGTGCGGGTTCACAATTTTCGGCGATTCGGTCGACCACATGCTGCACGGGTGCGGGCATCGGTGCAGGTTGTGGTTTGAGTTGTTCATCAAGCACAAACCATGCGGCATCTTCACCGGTGGTGGAGACCATGAGTAGTCGTAATCCCGGCCATGCAACTGCCGGGTCGATGCGTTCGATGATACTTAACGGATCGGTAATTTCTGTACCACCCCAGCCTGCACCTGGTTCCGCCACCCGAAAGTAACGACCTGGTGTTGATTTACGGCCGCGAATTCGAATACCAGCCAACGGCATATCAAGAAAACGCCCGGCTTGGTGTTCGGTGAGTACGCCCGTGATGTGATCATCAACGACAATCACTTCATCGCAATGGCCCAGCCACTGTTGCGCAAAAATACCAATCGTGGCTGAGCCGCAACCAACCCGCATGCGCGCTTCTTGAACGCCGTTCACAATGGGTGCGTGTCCGGCTTGAACGCGGAGCGTGGCGCCGTTGTCGATATGCAACTCGACTTCGCCTTTATTGGCCAGCGTGAGCATGGTTTGACAGGTGAGTGTGCCTTCTTTTTTGCTCCCACCTGTGAGATGGCGCACGCCACCTAAAGACAACATCTGTGAGCCGTATTCAGCGGTCGTGACGTGGCCGACTTGTTCGCCATTGACACGCACTGCCGCCTGTTCTGGTCCTAAATATCGATCGGTATCAATCTTAAGTTTTAAGCCGCAATAGCTAAAGATCCCTTCGGTGACCACCGTCACCACATCTACACCATCGGCGGTTGATGCAACGATAAAGGGTGCGGGTTTGTAATCCGGATACGTGGTGCTCGCGCCTAGGCCAGTGACAAAGGTATTGCCAGCGTGAATCGGATTGCCATCCCACGCGGCGCCGGGTTGCAGAAATTTGACCAACGGTTGATTGTCTTGCTGCGCACGTTGCAGTAAGACCAACGGATCACTGCGCACCAGCTTGCCATTGAGATTGGCATAACGATCACATGCGCCCGTTTGTCCTTCACGAATTCGACACAGCACCGGACAGGCATCACAGCGCACGATGCTTGTCTCAGCGTGAGAAGATGGATCGTTGGTTGAGCTAGTCATCAGCCGTTGTGGTAATGGTTCAGATAGAAAAGTAATGCGCGTGTTTTTATCGTGATGATTTGGTGCTGCGCATCGCTTGCTTACGTAATGCAGCGTGCAGTTTATGCGGTAGAACGGGTAGGGAATGCATGCGTACACCACATGCATCATCGATCGCACCCAAGATGGCCGGTGCCGTTGGGATTAAGCCAGGCTCGCCGACGCCTTTTGCGCCATACGGGCCCAGGGGTTCTGGGTCTTCGACCAGCACACATTCAATCGGTGGAATATCACCAATGGTGGGGATGAGGTAGTCATGCAAATTTTCGGTGCGTCCTGGGACGTAACTTTCCATCAGCGCTAATCCGAGCCCTTGTGCAGTACCGCCGTGAATTTGCCCTTCGACTTGGGTCGGATTGATGGCGCGCCCCACATCATGGGCAGCCACCACACGTAAAACTCGCGTGGTGCCGAGCTCAAGATCAATTTCAACTTCGGCCATTTGCGCGGCAAACGCATAACTCGCATAAGGCACCCCTTGACCGTTTTCATCGAGCGGTTCGGTCGGCGGATCAAAACGTCCTTCTGCATGCAACACATCGCCATTGGCATCCGCAGGCAATGCCGATAAGGCGAGTCGATGCGTTATACCATCGCGGCGAAACACGATGGCTGCGCCTTCAAGCGAGAGCGCAAAACGACGATCCGTCCATTCGTTGTCGGGCGCACCGGCAGCGCGAAAAATGTTCTCGCGTAGTTGTCGTGCGGCGAGTTCGACTGCCTTACCTGAAACAAAAGTCTGGCGCGATGCCGAGGTCTTGCCTGCATCAGCAGTGCGACCCGTATCGCCCATGACCCATTCCACATCACGCATGGGCAAGCCCAGTGCATCTGCGGCAATTTGAATCAAGATCGTATTCGACCCTTGCCCAATATCCACCGCCCCGTTGTACAACGTGAGTTTGCCCTTAGCCGATATCCCCAAGCGCATGGTGGATGGGTTTGACAGCGAAGTGTTGCCAATGCCGTACCACATGCAACCCACACCGACACCGCGACGTAACTGCCGCCCATCTGCGCGTGCTGTTCGATTAAAGGATGCGTGGTCTTGTCGCGCTTTTCTCCAATGCGGTTGCAACGCTTCAAGACACTGCACTAAACCAGCGGAATGGGTAAGGATTTGACCACTGGCAGTGGCATCGCCTTTGCGTAATGCGTTTCGTAAGCGAATTTCTAAACGATCCATCCCAATTTGGTCTGCCAGCGCATCGAGCATGGCCTCGTGTGCAATCGCTCCTTGCGGGACACCAAAGCCTCGAAACGCACCGGCCGGATGACAATGCGTGAAATAACCGCGACCGCGAGTTTGCACATGCGGTACGCGATATGGTCCCATCGCATGAATTGGAACACGCGTTGCAACGGTAGGCCCCCAGCTTGCATAGGCGCCGGTATCAAACAAAGCGTCGACCTCGCAGGCTTGTAAACGACCTTGCGCATCGCAGCCAAAGCGCGCATGGATGCGCGATGGATGACGCTTGGTGGTACTCGCCATACTTTCAGTTCGCGTGTAAACGCAAGCCACGGTGCGACCGGTGATCCAGGCAGCAACACCAATCAATGGATGCACGGACATGTCGAGCTTGCCACCAAAGCCGCCACCGCATGCCGTTGGAATAATACGTACGCGTTCGGCGGGCAAACGCATCACATTGGCCAGTTCATCGCGGTCCATATAAGGCGTTTGTGTGGTGACATGCACATGCAACTCTGCGGCATCTCCTTCGCCGACGCGGCGTGCCCATCCCGCTTCAGGTTCGATGTAGGCGTGTTCGACAAAGGTGGTTTCAAATTCGCCTTCAGCCACCGCAGCACATTCAGTGAACGCGCTCGCAGTGTCTCCATAACGCACGCCGCCATCTTGCAGCAAATTGCCAGGGCGATTGGGTAACACCTGCGTAGCAGCGGGATCCATCGCTGCGTCCAATCCCATCACGGGTTCAAGCGGTGTCCAGAGAATCGGTAAGGTCTGCTCATCGATGGCTTCAATCACTGTGCGTGACCCCACGAGTGCGATCACTGCTTCGCCACGAAAACGCACGACCCCATCGGCTAAGGCTGGTTGGTCTTTGATGTCTGGATAAATTCCAAACGCATTAAAAGGAATGTCGCGTGCGCTTAAGATATGAGTAAGACCAGGATGCGTACGACGAAATGCTTCTAGATCACCCAACTCAAATTTCGCGTGGTGGTGTGGTGAGCGAATCGCGCGTAACCAAAGTGCATCACTTGGAATGCGGTCTGCACCGTAAAACTCTTGACCATTGAGTTTAGGCGGCCCATCGACTTTCAGTGCGCGCGCGCCAACCGCAGCGCCGGCCGGTGGAACGACTGCAGCTGGCGAGCGTCGCGATACGTCGAGGATGGCGTCAATAATTTTTCGGTAGCCGGTACAACGACACAGCACACCACCCAAGGCCTCTTGAATATCAGACTCAGTCGGTCGTTTTTTTCGGGACAACAAATCAGTGGCGGCCATCAACATGCCGGGTGAGCAAATCCCACATTGTGCGGCGCCGTGTTTTTGAAACGATTGTTGTAGTGCGTTTAGCTTGCCATTTTTGGCTAGGCCTTCAACTGTGATGACGTGTTTGCCTGTGGTTTGTCCGAGCGGCGTGAGACACGCGCACACTTGATGGCCATCAAGTAAAACAGTACACGCGCCGCAGTCACCAGCATTACAACCAATTTTGGTTCCGGTGAGACCGAGTTCATCGCGTAACACATCAGCCAATCGCGACAGAGGTGATGCATGTACGGTGAGACGTTGACCATTCACTTCGAGCGTTCTGGCCGGTGATGAGACCTGTTTTTGTCCGTCCTGAATCGGGTGCAGTGTGCTCACGCGTTGGTCTCCGACAGTGCACGACGAACTAAGGTCAGTGCGGCATCCAAGCGATACAACGCATCTGCGCGTACATCGGCAATCGGCTGCAGCGAAAAAAGATGGTGCGCTTGTACAAACGCGCCAAGTTCACTGTCAGCCGGTTTATTGATGAGGGCTGCCTCTAACTCAAGTAAACGTGTCGCCACGGGACCACAGGCGCCGACCGCTACGCGTGCATTTCGTACCAATCCTTGCTCGCTTTCAACCCAAACGCCAACCATCGCAATTGAAATCACTAAATATCGACGCGCGCCCAATTTCAGAAAACGACTCCGAGCCGTTGACTGCGGTTTAGGGATGCGCAGGTGCGTGAGAATTTCATTGGCCGCGAGTGCGGTGCGACGTGGTGCAAGAATAAATTCCTGCAGCGATAAAGTGCGCTGTGCGTGAATCGAGCGCAGTACAACTTCAGCGCCCATCGCCATCAAGGCGGGTACGCCATCCGCAGCGGGCGAGGCATTGCATAAATTTCCGCCGAGCGTACCGGCGCGTTGTACTTGTTTACCGCCGACTTCGCGCGCTGCTTCGCGTAGCACAGCAAAGTACTCTGGCAAAG
>CANIIA010000112.1 GCA_947467435.1 Betaproteobacteria bacterium | reverse complement strand
TACGCGTCTCTCTGGTGGCGAACAACAAATGTTGGCCATGGCGCGTATTCTTCGCACGGGCGCAAATTTGTTGCTGCTCGATGAAATCACCGAAGGTCTTGCGCCGGTGATTGTGCAAACACTGGGCAAGGTCATTCATCAACTGAAATCGCGCGGATACACCATCATCTTGGTTGAGCAAAACTTTCGTTTCGCAGCCCCATTGGCGGACCGTCACTATGTGATGGAACATGGATGTATCGCGCAATGTATTGCTGCTGCAGAATTAGAAGCAAAAATGGAGTTGCTACATCAGTACCTCGGTGTCTGAGCACAGAGATCGAAATATTTTTTGGAGGAAGTCGCATGAAACGTCAATTACTCAGCGCACTGGTTGCCAGTGCTTTTGCTTTAGCGCCAGTTGCCATGGCACAACCCAAACCCGCCGCTGTTGGCAAGTTTAGTGACGGCATCGTCAAGATCGGCGTGCTAACGGATATGTCGGGTTTGTATTCCGACTTAGGCGGTCAAGGCTCTTTCATCGCCGCACAAATGGCCGTCGCTGATTTTGGTAATCAGTTGGGTAACGTCAAGATTGAAGTGGTCTCTGCCGACCACCAGAACAACGCTGAAACTGGTGCCAACCGCATGCGCGAGTGGTTCGATCGCCAGCAAGTCGATATGGTGACCGATTTACTGAACTCTGCAGTGGGCATTGCCACTGCAAAAGTTGCCAATGAGAAAAAACGTCTTGCGATCAACGTGGGTGCCGGTTCAACGCGTATCACGAACGAAGATTGCAACCCGCACACGATTCACTATGCGTATGACACCTACGCGCTGGGTTACGGCACGGGCAAAGCCATCGTCAAAACCGGTGGGGATACGTGGTTCTTCTTGACCGCTGATTACGCCTTTGGACATTCACTTGAAAAAGATACCGCCGATGTGGTGAAAGCGAACGGCGGTAAGGTGTTAGGACAAGTACGTCATCCGCTCAATGCGGCCGATTTTTCTTCGTTCTTGTTACAAGCACAAAGCTCAAAAGCCAAGATTATCGGTTTGGCTAATGCCGGTGGTGACACCATTAACGCCATCAAGGCGGCAAATGAATTTGGTATTACCAAAAACCAAAACCTTGCTGGGTTGCTGGTGTTTATTACCGACATCCATAGCTTGGGCTTGAACACCGCGCAGGGCATGTTGTTGACCGATGGTTTTTATTGGGACATGGATGACAAGACGCGTGCCTTCTCGAAGCGCTTCTTTGAAAAAGCCAAGAAGATGCCAAGCATGGTGCACGCGGGTGTGTATTCAGCAACGATGAACTACCTCAAGGCGGTCAAAGCTGCTGGTACCGATGACGCAGCAACAGTCGTTGCGACGCTCAAAAAATCCAACGTGGATGATTTTTTCTTGCGTAATGGCAAGTTGCGTGAAGACGGTCGGATGATTCACGACATGTACCTCATGCAAGTGAAAAAACAAGCCGATTCAAAGTATCCGTGGGATTACTACACGCTAAAGGCCACGATTCCAGCTGCTGAGGCGTTTCAGCCGATGTCGGCCTCGCGTTGCCCCATGGTCAAGAAATAATCTCATCACATCGCCAACACCGTACGCTGAGCTGATCAGCGTACGGTCCACGCTCTCATGACTGAACTTTTCGGTATTCCTATTCAAGCCTTTTTAAGCCAGATCCTGTTGGGTTTGGTCAATGGCTCGTTTTACGCCATGCTCAGCTTGGGCTTGGCGGTGATTTTTGGTTTGCTGAATATCGTCAACTTTGCACACGGCACGTTTTATATGTTGGGTGCGTTCGGCGCGTGGATGTTGCTTGCTTATGCTGGATTAAATTATTGGTTTGCGCTGGTGTTAGCGCCGTTGTTGGTCGGGGCATTTGGCGTGTTGATTGAAAAAACCATGTTGCGTTGGTTATACAAGCTGGATCATTTGTATGGTTTGTTGCTGACCTTTGGTTTGGCACTCATTCTGGAGGGGCTGTTTCGTCAACAATTTGGCGTGTCTGGCCAACCCTATCAAGTGCCCGAGGCCCTCAAAGGAGCAACGAATCTTGGTTTCATGTTTTTGCCCAATTACCGCGCTTGGGTAGTGATTGCATCACTGGTGGTTTGTCTGCTCACCTGGTACGTGATCGAAAAAACTAAACTGGGTGCCTATTTGCGTGCGGGTACCGAAAATCCGCAGCTCACCCAAGCCTTTGGCGTGAATGTACCGCGCATGGTGACGCTCACTTATGCTTTTGGTGTGGCGCTGGCGGGCTTTGCTGGGGGATTGGCAGCACCGATTATTCAGATCAATCCGTTGATGGGCTCCAACATCATCATCATTGTGTTTGCCGTCGTTGTGATTGGCGGGATGGGATCGATTCTTGGCTCTATCCTCACCGGTCTGTCTCTTGGCGTGATTGAAGGACTGACCAAAGTGTTGTACCCAGAGGCGTCTTCAACCGTGGTGTTTTTAATCATGGCACTGGTCTTACTTGTGCGTCCCGCTGGACTGTTTGGTAAGGAGAAGTAAACCATCATGCCTCGATCGCATCGCATCTTGTACGCGGCTTTACTGATTCTTGGTTTGCTGGCGCCGCTGGTGGCTTATCCGATATTTTTAATGAAGGCGCTGTGCTTTGCGTTGTTTGCGAGTGCGTTTAATTTGTTGATTGGTTTTACCGGCTTACTTTCATTTGGTCACGCCATGTTTCTTGGCAGCGCAGGGTACATCTGCGGACATGCAATCAAGGTGTTGGGTTGGCCAACTGAATTCGCCATTCTTGCTGGCGTGGCGGCATCTGCACTGATTGGCTATGTGGTTGGTACCTTAGCGATTCGACGCCAAGGGATTTATTTTGCGATGATCACTTTGGCGTTCTCGCAGATGCTGTATTTCATTTTCCTGCAAATGCCATTCACTGGCGGTGAGGATGGTTTGCAGGGAATCCCGCGACGTCATTTGTTTGGATTCATTGATCTGGATGATGACCTCACCATGTACTACGTGGTGTTTGCCATCACCTTGGCTGGGTTCTGGATGATTTATCGCACGATTCATTCGCCGTTCGGTCAGGTGCTCAAGGCGATCCGGGAAAACGAAGCGCGTGCGCTGTCCTTGGGGTATGACGTGGATCGATACAAGTTGCTGGCGTTTGTATTGTCTGCAGCGCTCTCAGGTCTAGCCGGTGCGACCAAGGCACTGGTATTTAAGTTTGAAACCCTCACCGATGTGCATTGGCATATGTCCGGCGAAGTCGTGCTGATGACTTTGCTTGGGGGGATGGGCACCATCCTTGGGCCCACGGTGGGCGCGTTGATTGTAGTGACCCTACAAAACTATTTGGCTTCGCTCGAAGGCTGGGTCACGGTAATTACTGGCGCGATTTTCGTGCTGTGCGTATTGGCATTTCGTCGCGGTGTGGTCGGCGAAATTGCTGCACGCATCAAGGGGTAACTGGCTCGATTAAAACGAGCGTGGCATGCCCAGCACGTGTTCACCGACAAACGACAGGATTAAGTTCGTTGAGATCGGCGCCACCTGATACAACCGCGTTTCTCTGAATTTTCGCTCTACGTCGTATTCAGCTGCAAAACCAAAACCACCATGAGTTTGTAAGCACGCATTGGCGGCTTCCCAAGACGCGTCTGCAGCCAACATCTTCGCCATATTGGCTTCGGCGCCGCAAGCGAGCTTGGCATCAAACATGGCTGCTGACTTGTAACGCATTAGATCGGCCGCTTGTAAGTTGACGTAGGCCTTGGCGATTGGAAACTGAATGCCTTGGTTTTGTCCAATGGGACGATCAAAGATGACGCGGTCTTTGGCGTACTGCACCGATTTGTCGGTAAACCAGTAACCATCGCCAATACACTCTGCGGCAATTAGGATGCGTTCGGCATTCAGGCCATCGAGAATGTATTTAAACCCTTTGCCTTCTTCGCCGATGAGGTTTTCAACCGGTACCTCGAGATTATCGATAAACACAGTGTTGGTCTCGTGATTCACCATGTTACGAATCGGTGTGACCTGTAAGGCTTTACCCCAGTTGGCTTTGACATCGACCAAGAAAATCGACATGCCATCAGATTTTTTTTTGCATTCTGCCAGTGGCGTGGTGCGAGCAAGCAAAATCATTAAATCTGAATGCTGTAGACGTGAGGTCCACACTTTTTGTCCGTTGATGACGTAACGATCGCCTTTTTTAACCGCGACGGTTTTAATCTTGGTGGTATCCGTACCGGCCGTTGGCTCGGTGACCCCCATTGATTGCAAGCGCAATTCACCTGAAGCAATTTTCGGCAAGTAGCGTTGCTTTTGCGCCTCGGAGCCATTTCGCAGAATGGTGTTCATGTTGTACATCTGACCATGACAGCAACCGGCATTCCCGCCCGTGCGCGTGACTTCTTCCATGATCACCGTGGCTTCGGTGAGGCTCAGCCCCGATCCACCAAACTCTTCTGGAATGAGTGCTGCCATCCAACCCGCTTGCGTCAGCGCGTCGACAAAGGCTTCGGGATACGCGCCCTTGTGATCGATGTCTTGCCAGTAGGCAGAATCAAATTGCAGGCACAGCGCACGAACCGCGTCGCGGATCTCGGTGTGGTTGTTGGTGTAGGTGTCGATGGTTTGCATAATGAAAAAATTTTAACCTGACTTGGGTCGTCGATGTGCACTGGCTTCGTCTTCGGTGCGAAACCAAATTTCTTGGGCGATCGGTTGACGGCTTTCTTCAAGGATGTGACCAACTAATCCGACGGCACGCGCCATCACACCGATGCCGCGACAGATTTTCCAATCAAAGCCCATCTCGCAGCAAAGCGCTGCGATCGCGCCGGTGGCATTGACGGGTAAGGTTTTTCCTGTGGCGGCTTGCGCAGCGATGGCTAGGGCTTGAACCAAGGCCACGTAGGGGCCTGCAAAGCCTGTTTCGCGTGCGATCTCAAATAAACGTGGCGTACGTGGATCGATGGGTTTGTGTAGCGGATGTCCAATCCCTGGCACGATTTGTTTGGCCTCACGACATTGCGTGACGAGTTGTTGCGCCAACGCATTCAAATCGGTTTGCATGTTGGGGTCAGGTAAACCCTCGCGCAATAAACGTGCGCAGGTTTCTATTGAACCAACAAATACACTACCCAACCCACACAACCCAGCCGCGACCGCCGCCTGCATCGACTCTGGCGCTCCGGCGTAGGTCATGCGAGCCGCGATTGCACTTGGTGTGATGCCATGCTCAACCAAACACACGGCCATGGCATTAAACATGCGTGACTCGTGAGGGGTCGGTAAGCGTCCGGTGATCTCAAGAAACCCCATGTCGCCTAAATTGACTTGGCCAAGAATCTCAGTGGGCAAATCACGCCCGAATACAGATATTTGATCGGCTGTTGACCATGCAATGTCAGAACGAATCGGATGTGTTGGACGGGTCATGGTGTGCTCGGGTGTGTTGATTAGAGGCGTATTTAGTCCGCTTTGATGTTGGCGTCACGAATCACTTTGCCCCAGCGCGCCACTTCAGATTTGATTAGTTCACCAAATTGCTCTGGCGTATTGGTGCTGACTTCCACCCCCTGGCGCAGAAAACGCTCGCGCACTTCGGTCGATTGCAGGATTTTGATGGACTCTGCATTCAACCGATTGACGATGTCTCTGGGAACACCGACCGGTGTGAGTACACCAAACCAAACAGAGACATCAAAGCCCGGAATCGCTGATTCAGCCACGGTGGGGACGTCTGGTGCTAAAGGCGAGCGTTTGCGGCCACTCACCGCAAGGGCTTTCATGCGACCTGCTTTGACGTGTTGTATCACGTTCGGCACGTTATCGAACATGACATTGACTTGTCCGCCGATCAAGTCAGTGACCACAGGGGCGCTGCCTTTGTATGGAATGTGAGTCATCGAGGTTCCACTCATCGATTTAAATAACTCCATACATAAATGTACGGACGTACCGTTGCCCGACGAGCCGTAGTTGACACGACCAGGGTTCTCGCGTGCCATCCGAATCAGGTCTTGCGCGGAATTCACCGGAAATGCCGGATGCGCGACCAACATGTTGTCCGAAATACCACCGAGTGTGATGGGTTGAAAATCACGGACCACATCGAAGTTAGTTTTGAATAAGCTTTGAATGGCAGAGAAGGGCAGCGCAGCGATGAATAAGGTGTAACCATCGGGTGCGGCCTTGGCTGCGAGTTCGGTACCAATGACCGTGTTGCCGCCAGGACGGTTTTCAACGACCACGGGTTGGCCCAAACTTTTTGGAAGTTCTGCCGCGAGCGTGCGACCTAAGGTGTCATTGAACCCGCCCGTTGTGAATGGCACGATGATGCGTAAGGGCTTTGTCGGCCATGCCGTTTGAGCGTGACTCCAAGTCGGCGTAGCAACCACCCAAACCGCAGCAAGCCATGTCAATGCACGTACAGAAATTTTTGCGCTAAACACAACACATTGTTGTAGCCAGGCTAGGGTTTGAAGCAGTGCGTTCATTTTGTCTCTCCTGAATCAGAAGCTAGGCGAAGGCGGTTTGGTTGAGGCGGACTACTGCTCTGCTTTGACACCAGCGGTTTGAATGACCTTGGCCCATTTCGCAATTTCATCGGCAAGGAATTTTCCGGTTTGCTCGGGCGTGTAACCAGCCACCTCAATGCCGAGCGCGTTAAATCGATCGCGGATTTCGGTGTCATTCACCACGCGCGCGGTTTCTTGAGACAAACGATTCACCACGGCGGGTGGTGTGCCTGCCGGTGCAAGAAACATCACCCAGGTCGATGACTCTAGTGCCGGGCCACCTGCCTCTTGAATCGTGGGCACTTCGGGCGCACCTTGCAAGCGCTTGCCAGAGAACATCCCCAAGGCTTTGATCTTGCCACCGCGTACATTCGGCATCAGCG
>CANIIA010000111.1 GCA_947467435.1 Betaproteobacteria bacterium | reverse complement strand
TCACTGATTTAATTGCTGGGCAAGTCAACGCGATGTTCGACAACATCCCTTCTGCGTTACCGCATGTCAAAGCCGGCAAACTCAAGGCGCTCGCGACCACCGGCGCAAAGCGTGACCCTTCATTGCCTGAACTTCCCACCATCGCCGAAGCAGGTGTGGCTGGCTACGACTCGGGCGTATGGTTTGGCTTGGCCGCACCAGCAGGCTTACCGCGCGAAGTGCTCGCTAAACTCAATACCGAAGCGATCAAAGGCGTACGTTCGCCAGAATTTATGAAGCGCATGGGCGACTTGGGTTACAACTTTATTCCGGGTAGTCCCGAATCGATGGGCGAGATGATTCGCAGTGAAATCACGCGCTGGACACCGATTGTGAAGGCCTCTGGCGCAAAGGTAGATTAACCATGCGCGTGGCGTTTATCGGCCTTGGCATCATGGGCTTACCTCAAGCGCACAACCTGATCAAAGCGGGCTTTGCACTCACCGCTTGCGCGCGACGAAAAGCCCAAGCAGAACCGCTGATTGCACTTGGCGCGCGCTATGCAGCCACACCTGCGCAAGCCGCCCAAGATGCGCAAGTCATCATCACCATGGTGGCTGCACCGAGCGATGTTGAAGCCGTCTATTTTGCAGCCGATGGCGTACTGGCGTCGGCTGCACCCAACACTTTGCTCATCGACATGACCACCTCGAGCCCCAAATTAGCAGAGCGTATTCATGCCACCGCAAAGACCAAACAATTGCGCGCGCTCGATGCCCCAGTCACCGGGGGCGTGAAAGGTGCACGCGAGGGCACACTCACGATTTTAGTGGGGGGCGATACAGAAGATTTCAACGCGTCCCAGCCCGTGCTTGATGCCATGGGAACCACCGTGGTGCATTTTGGCGCTGCTGGGCAAGGACAACGCGCAAAGCTCGTCAATCAAATCATCGTCACGCAAAACGTGCTCGCTGCGGTCGAAGGATTATTTTTTTCGCGCCGCGCGGGTCTGGATGGCGAGACGATCCTCGCCACCATGCAAACCGGTACGGCCGACTCCAAAGCATTACGCAATCAAGCCGCCAATGCCTTTCGCGGTGATTTCACCCCTGGATTTTTTCCTAAGCATGTAGTGAAAGACATCACCTTAGCGATTGAAGAGTCAGATGCGCTCGGCATGGACTTGCGCGGGCTAAAAAACGTCCGCGATCGATGGCTCGAATTGCTTTACAAATACCCCGACGCACAAAGCGTGCAAGACATCGCACGCCTGTACATGTAACCCTCAATCGAAAGGAATTTTTTTATGACCACCGGTACCAGTCAAACCAATGGCATTGAAACCGCATGGCGGATGGATGGCCCTGCCGATGGCCCCGTGGTGTTGCTTTCGAATAGTTTGATGTCGAACTACCACATGTGGGATCTCACGGTACCGGCACTGAGTGATCGTTACCGCGTATTGCGTTACGACACGCGTGGCCATGGTCGTTCGGGTAGTACCCCGGGCGACTACAACGTGGCGCAACTGGCCGACGATGCCATCGCCCTACTCGATGCATTAAACATCGAACGTGCACACTGCGTCGGCCTTTCGTTGGGTGGAATGATTTGCCAACAACTGGGTGCACGTTATCCGCAACGCGTTCGTTCGCTAGGCTTATGTGACACGGCGTGTGAAATGACACCACGCAGCGCGTGGGAAGAGCGTATTCAAAACGCGCGTAACAAGGGGCCCGCCGCACTCGCTGACATGACGCTGCAGCGTTGGTTTACACCGGCGTTTCATCAACGCGAAGCAGCGCAAGTCGCCGCAGTACGCAAGATGATCACTGACATGCAGCTCGAGGGCTATATCGGTTGCGCCAGCGCCGTGCGTGATCTTGCGCAAAGTACGATGCTTTTAAAAATCAGTGCGCCCACGTTGATCCTGACCGGACGCGATGACCCCTCCACCACCGTCGAGCAGGCCACGGTGTTGCATCGACTGATTCCGCAATCAGAGTTAGTGGTGCTCGATGATGCTGCGCATTTATCGAATATCGAACAGCCTCAAGCGTTTAATCGTGCGTTACGCGGCTTTTTAGATCGTACCGAAGCACGCGCTTAACCTTTAGCCTAAAGGAGCTTTACATGCACCGCTTGATCATATCTAACGTCTCTTTCATTGGCGTACTGCTCTGTGCCCTCGTGAGTGTCACACCCACATTGGCACAAGAGTGGCCCACCAAACCCATTCGTTTTATCGTGCCGCTCACACCAGGTTCAGGTGCAGATATCGCTGGACGTATTTTGGGTAAACACTTGAGCGAATCGTTACGCCAACCCGTGATTGTCGAAAATCGACCCGGCGCTGGCGGCATCATCGGTACGCAAGCGGTGGTCAAAGCCGATCCGGATGGTTACACCTTGCTGGTGCAATCGTCATCGCACTCTGCCAATCCAGCGATTTATAAAGCGCTGCCCTACGATCCTTTAAAAGACACGGTAGATGTGGCGCTCTTAGGCATGACACCCTATGTGATGGTGACCGCAAGTACCAGTCCGTATAAAAACCTCAAGAGCTTGCTGGATGCAGCACGCGCAAAACCTGGCGACTTGCCATTTGCATCAGCGGGTATTGGTAGCTCGACGCACTTAGCCGCTGAGTATGTCGTCGATCTCGCCAACGCGAAGATGCTGCATATTCCTTTTAAAGGATCACCAGATGCGATCCAGGACGTGATCGGTGCGCGCAGTACGTTTTATATGGCGCCAATTAACGCGGCCGTGAATTTAATTAAAGACGGCAAGCTCGCCGCCCTCGGTGTATCCACACGCACGCGCGCAGAGGTGTTACCCAATGTACCGACCATCGCCGAACAAGGACTGCCTGAGTACAACATGACGCTTTGGTTTGGCATGTGGGCACCAGCCGGTACGCCCAACGCCGTGGTGCAAAAACTCAACACCGCGGTGACTGCAGCGTTACAAGTACCCGAGGTCAAAGAACAGTTCGCCAAGCTCGGCATCATCCCCAACCCCATGAAGCCAGAGGAGTTTTCTAAATTTGTGCGCGATGAGATTACCGTGTATCGACGCATCGTCAAGCAAGCTGGCATTCAACCGCAGTAAATCAAGCATCCACAAGCACGTCCCTTGCGCATCATCAACGCGCGAACAACTTCAACACGCTCATAAGGATTTTGCGATGACCAAGCCGCAACGCATCACCGGTGTTTTATCGCCGGTGGTCACGCCATTTAAACGCGATCTTTCAACCGATGCAGATCGTTTTGTGCGTCACTGCCGTTGGTTACTCGCGCACGGCTGCGCAGGGCTGGCAGTGTTTGGCACCAACAGCGAAGCCAACTCGATGTCGGTAGACGAAAAACTCGATCTACTCGACGCTTTAATCGATGGCGGCGTGCCTGCTGCCGCGCTCATGCCCGGCACCGGGGCTTGTGCGTTAAGCGACTCAGTCAAACTCACTGCGGGTGCAGTCAAACGCGGTTGCGGCGGGGTATTGATGCTGCCGCCGTTTTATTACAAGGGCGTCTCTGACGAAGGTTTGTATCGAAATTTTGCGGAAGTCATTCAACGTGTGGGTGATGCTCGCTTGCAACTGTATCTGTATCACATTCCGCCGGTCTCCAATGTACCCATCACCCTCGATTTGATTGCACGTTTACTCAAGGACTATCCGCAAGCGATTGCAGGGGTCAAAGATTCTTCTGGTGATTGGAGCAACACCAAAGCCATGCTTGATCGCTTTGCAGCGCAAGGCTTTGATGTGTTTGCTGGCAGCGAAACTTTTTTGCTCGATAACCTCCGTCACGGCGGCAAAGGCTGTATCACCGCCACTGGAAATATCAATCCTGGACCGATCGATCATTTGTATCAGCATTGGCAAACACCACAAGCCGATGCATTACAAGCGGGCATCACAGCCACGCGACACATCGTGCAAAAGGTACCGATGATTCCGGCACTCAAAGCCATCATTGCGCATTGGGGTAAAGACCCAGCATGGGAAACAGTGCGCCCACCGTTAGTTGAGCTGAGTGCGGCCCAGCAAACCCAAGTGATCCACGCGCTTACCGACGCGGGCTTCACGATGCCCGGACTCACCGAAGCGTCAGCGTGAAGCGAACAATGCGCGTTACGTTGCGGGAGATAACCCGCCATCCACGTTGATGGCGGTTCCGGTGATGTAACCACCCGCATCCGAGGCCAGGAGTAACGCAATTGCAGAAAACTCTGCGGCCTCACCCACGCGACCCAGCGGAATGGCGCGACCCATCTGCGCGTGATAGTCATCTAAGGACATCTGCGGATGTTCGCGTGCGCGCATTTTTTCCCATTGATCGCTTTTGATGCGTCCCACGCAGAGCGCATTAACCAACACGTTGTGCGGCGCAAATTCACTGGCCAATACTTTCGTGAGCGCGATCCCTGCGGCACGCGTCACTGACGTTGGTGCCGAGCCTGCCGCGGGTGTTTTTGCTAACGTATTCACCACATTGATGATGCGACCCCAGCGTTGCGCTTTCATCGAGGGCAACACCAAACGCGCTAAACGAATCGCGGCAAATAGTTTTAAATCAATGTCTGTTTGCCACTGTGCATCCGTGACGTTTTCAAATGGCCCACGCTGTGAACTACCGGCGTTGTTCACCAAAATATCCACCCCAGCATCGAGCGCCGCACACGCAGCTGCATGCGCTTGTTGCGCTTCTTGTGCACTCGACACATCGGCACGTACAGCAAATGCATGACCTGGCGCGATTTTGTTGATGCTCGACACCGCCTCGTCAAGCGCTGCCTGCCGTCGCGCCACCAACACCACACGCGCCCCAGCGCGTGCAAAGGCTTCGCCCATCGCAAAGCCCAAGCCTCGACTACCGCCGGTAATGAGTGCAGTTCGGCCTGACAGGTCATGTTGCTGTGCCATGCGATCGACTCCTCTACGTTGAATGCAATACGCTGAACAATCGCGTGTTACTTCACGCGATAAATCTCTTCATCAAAATTACCGCGCGAAATACTAAGGTTGACGCGCCCACCCGAGGACAGCGAAGAGAGCAATGCACGGTCGTGACCTTTTTCCCAGCGCACTTTGTACGACTCACGCTCTTCTTGATTTTTACGTACGATTTTTTCACGCCCCTCAGCAAGCGGTGCGCCCCAGCGTTGCTTTAGATAAGCCACCATGGTTTCTTGGTAGTTCAGATCAAAACGAACATCGATTGCTTGCACAGCATCCGCTTTTAGATAAAACGTGATGCGTGACTCGACGCGATTGATCGCAATTTTTGCATCATCACAGCGACGATCAGCGGCGTCGGATTTCCATTCCAGTGGCTTACAGCGGATGCCGGGAAAGGTTTTTTTGATCGCCTCTTCACGATCTCCTAATTTGATGCCATTGACATCGTAGGGCGACTCGGCGTGTGTGGCTGTGCTCGCGAGCAGTACTAGGGCCAGCATTAAGGTGGGTACAAGCTTCATAAAAACATCCCGTCAGCAATCAGAAAGAAAGTACGTGGCGCAGATCGGTGCGTGCACCAACGCGCAGCGTAGCAGAGGCTTGCATACCGTGCAGACCCGTACACGCTGCGCTATAGTAATATCGATGAATACGCTGCGTTCGTCACTCCGACGCCAGCCGCCAGATCCGTCCCAACATCCGTACCGACCCACGTCCCAACACATGCGCCAATCTCTATTCCAATTTCTTTCTCAATACACGCCCCGATGCGTTCTTTTACTGGCGCTCATGTGCAGCGCTGGGCCGGCATTTTCACAACTCAAACCGCCCGCGCAAAAACCGGCTGCCGCAACGAAACCAGCGGCTGCGCCAGCGAGCACGATCAAACCAGACGAAGTGGTACAAAACATTGCCCGCTGCATGCTCGCAACTGCGCCGCAAGATTGGCGTAGCGCGACACTGGAAATCAAAGAAACTGGCAACAGCGGTCGTGAGCGCGCATTCGAGGCCAATTACACTTGGACCGATGCTGCAGGCAAGGTGCAACCGTTAGCGCCATGTAACCCACAAGAGCCCGCGGTGAATTTATATCGCTTAAACGAAACTCTCTCACCGGAAAAACGTCAGTGGACGCGCGCGGTACTGACCGTGACCAAAGAAGGTAAGTTCGATATTAAGTACGACTACACGCCGCGTTAGTCAGCAGACGTCGGCTTTCTGCCTTCGGGCTGCAAAAAATCAAAATCGCAACCATCTTCGGCTTGTAAAACGTGCTGCATATATAAGTTTGCATAGCCACGCTTGGGCATGCTCACGGGTGGCGTCCATTGTTTGCGACGCCGCGCTAATTCAGCCTCATCTACACATAACTCAATCCGCCGATGTTCAACCGAGAGTCGGATGCGATCGCCATTGCGCACGAATGCAAGTGGCCCACCAATTGCGGCTTCTGGTGACACATGCAACACGATCGTTCCAAACGCTGTGCCGCTCATGCGTGCATCAGAAATGCGCACCATGTCTTTGACACCGGCTCGCGCGAGTTTTTGCGGAATGGGTAAGTAACCGGCTTCGGGCATCGCGTAACCCGATTTTGGTCCGGCATTCTGTAGCACTAAAAAATCATCCGGCTGTACGTCCAACTCTGGGGTATCAATGCGCGCGGCCATGTCATCTAATGAGGTGAAGACGACGGCACGTCCTTCGCGTTCAAACAACGATGGATCAGCAGCCGAGCGTTTCAGGATCGCGCCATTGGGTGCAAGTGATCCAAACAAGGCGACCAAGCCCCCTTGACGTTGATAGGGCGCATCAAACGGCTTCACCACCGCGCGATCCACCCACGCGGGTTCTTCCGCCAAGCGCTCGCCGAGCGTTTCACCGGTAACCGTGAGGCAATCTAAATGCAACAAGGGCTTGAGTTCGCGTAACACTGCACCAATACCACCTGCTGCAAATAAATCGGACATGTAATGCTGTCCAGTCGGTTTTAAATCAACCAACACCGGAGTG
>CANIIA010000110.1 GCA_947467435.1 Betaproteobacteria bacterium | reverse complement strand
TTTTCTTTCTCTTAGAAACAGATGCTGGCCAAGGCTTCACTTGCCAACGACCATTGACTTTGGTCAGTCGCAAACGACATCCCAACTCAGCGCGGTGCTTTTCGTGACCTGGTAATTCTTCAATGACGATCTCACCCCGCGCACGCAAACGATCTACTGCCGCAGCAAGCGACGCATCACCGCCCAAGGTGGGCGCGAGTATGGCTTGACGCGATTCAGGCACGGTGGCAACAGCAGCTAATTCACGCAAATCGATTGAAAAACCGGTTGCAGGACGCGACCGCCCAAACGCACGCCCCACTTCATCGTAACGCCCCCCACGCGCAATACTCACCGAACCGGTCCCACCCGGCGCGGCACAGTAGGCATCAAACACGACCCCAGAGTGATAGTGATATCCGCGTAACTCCGCTAGATCAAAGCTCACGGGAATCTCGCAAACACGCGCGAGTCGCGTGAGTGTGGCCAAGGCTGCACGAATCGCCGGCAGCGCGGGCAAACGACGGGCAGCAAGGCGCAAAATTTCTGGTCCACCATAGAGCTCGGGCAGTAACAATAAGGCCTCACGCACTGCAGGCTGCATGCGTCGCGTTAATGCGCGTAACTCAGGCAGATCTTTTTGCTGCAAGGTGGCAAATAACGCTGATTCGCGCTCAGGCGTCACTTTTGCACGATGCATCAGTGCTCGAAATACCGCCACATGACCAATGTCGATGCGTGCGTCGCGCACACCGGCTTGCATGATCACTGCGCACAACAACCGTTGAACTTCGAGATCGCTTTCAACACCCGCGTGACCGTAAATTTCAGCGCCAATTTGCAATGGCTCACGCGTGGCTGTGGTTCCGGCAGGTCGGGTATGTAACACGCTACCTGCGTAACACAAGCGCGTCACGCCCTTACGGTTTAATAAGTGCGCATCGATACGCGCAGCTTGCGGCGTCATGTCTGCACGCACCCCCATCATTCGACCACTCAGTTGATCGACCAGCTTGAAAGTACGCAGATCAAGATCATGCCCCGTACCGGTGAGCAACGATTCCACATACTCAAGCAGCGGCGGCATGACCAGCTCATAGCCCCAACGTGCAAACACATCTAGCGTTGAGCGACGCAACGCCTCAATGCGGGACGCTTCTAAGGGCAGAATATCGTCGACATATTCAGGAAGTAGCCAGTGACGCATGCCTATCTCGCGACTCATCAAGCAAACACGGCCAACAACAACAAACCAGCAATCATTGCGGTCAGACCAATAAAACGAATTTGCCCATCCGACATTTCAGTGGCGCGACGAAACGTTTCACGCCAAAGCTTCGGGGCAGCGAAAGGCAACAAACCCTCGATCACAAGCATCAGCGCTAAGGCCAAAAGCAACGTGGTCTTCATGACCGTTTACTTCTTTACAGCCCGACCCGCAGAGTCTTTGAGGTATTTAAAGAAGTCCGAATTGGGCTCAAGCAATAGCAAATCGCCTTTGTTACGCAAGCTCGAGCGATACGCTTCCATGCTGCGATAGAAAGAATAAAACTCAGGATTCTGCTGAAACGCTTGCGCATACAGGGCCGAGGCTTTGGCATCGCCTTCCCCCTTGACGCGCTGCGCATCACGGTAGGCTTCTGCAAGAATCACTTCACGCTGCTTGTCGGCATCCGCACGAATCCGTTCGCCTTCGGCAGAACCTGTCGAGCGCAGTTCATTCGCCACGCGCTTACGCTCTGCTTCCATGCGTCGATACACCGACTCGCTTACCTCTTGCGGTAAGTCCACGCGTTTTAAGCGTACATCGATAATTTGCACACCGATTTTGCGTGCGTCTTGATCGGCTTTTTCGCGCATCAAATCCATGATCGCTTCGCGCTCACCTGAGACCACATCGTGCACAGTGCGTTTACCAAATTCCGCCTGCAGGCCATCAGAAATAGTTTGCTGTAAGCGTTTGGCGGCGCGCTGTTCATCACCTTGCACCGAGATATAAAACTGCTTCACATCGACGATGCGCCACTTCACAAACGAATCGACCAACACCGGCTTCTTTTCGGAGGTGATAAAGCGCAGCGGCTCTGGATCATCGAGTGTCAAAATGCGCGTATCAAAGTAGCGGATGTTTTGAATCAATGGCCACTTCATGTGTAAGCCCGGCGTGGTCACCACATCACGCACTTCTCCGAGCTGAAACACCAACGCGTTTTCACGCTGATCGACCGTATACAAACTGGCACTGGCAAGCATCGCCAATCCAATCAACGCACCAATCACGGGTCCAATCGCTCGCATCTTAGCGCTCCCCACGTTCACGATTACGCAAGCCACTGTCGCGCGAACGCGGTCCAGTTTCAGGCACTGGGGCCGGCTCGGGCGCGGGTGTTTTGAGCGCAGTCCCCGCCTCAGGCGGCATTGGCGCTGCACCCGGCGTGGTGGGCGCAGCAGCTGGTGCGCCCGCGGCACTTTGTTGCATGAGTTTATCTAACGGCAGATACAACAAATTGCCTTGCCCTTTGCTGTCGGCAATCACTTTGGTGGTCGAGCTCAGGATCTGCTGCATGGTTTCCAAATAAATGCGTTCGCGCGTCACACCCGGCGCTTTGGCGTATTCGGTCAACACCTGTTTAAACCGCGAGGCTTCACCTTCAGCGTTGGCAATCACACGCTGACGGTAGCCCTCGGCCTCTTGCATCAAACGCGATGCAGTGCCACGCGCCTTTGGAATCACATCGTTGGCGTAGGCTTGACCCTCATTTTTTTGACGCTCGCGATCCTGTCCCGCCTTCACGGCGTCATCAAATGCGGCTTGCACTTGCTCAGGCGGTTGCGCGTTTTGAATGGTCACGCTAGAGATCAATACGCCCGTTTTGTAGCGATCCAAAATCGTTTGCATTAATTGCCGCGATTTAATCGCAATGTCTTCGCGCGACTCGTACAAAATTTGGTCCATACGACTACGACCAATAATTTCACGCATCGCGGTCTCGGCGGCCTGCATCACCGCCTCATCAGGGCGCTTGTTGTTGAACACGTATTCGGTGGCGTCTTTGACGAGGTACTGCACTGCAAATTGCAAATCGACAATATTTTCGTCGTCGGTGAGCATCAGTGATTCTTTGAGCATCTTGCTCTTGACGCTATTGCGATAACCGACCTCAAGCGTACGCACTTGAGAAAGGTTCACGATCTCGTGCGACTGAATTGGCCAAGGCATCCGCCAGCGTAAACCCGACCCCCGCTCATCAGAAAATTTTCCAAAGGTGAGCACAACACCACGCGTGCCCTCCACAACGATGAAAAATCCACTGGCCAACCAAAGCAGTAAAACCACCGCCAACAAAATGCCGGCGCCGCCACCAATCTGTTTGCGGTTGGGACCGTCCGAGTTGGCGGGTGGTTCGTTGGGGCCGCTACCGCGCTTGCCAAACAATCCATTCAGGCGTTGATTGAATTTACGCCATAGCTCTTCAAGATCCGGCGGACCTTGTTTACCGCCACGGTTTGGCGAGTCGGGACCGCGAGATCCCCCGCGTCCCCAGTTTGGGTCGTTCAATGACATACGCTTTTTTTAGGCGAGCTCAGAAAAGTGGGTGGACGGAGGTGAGTCAGTTGCGCTCCGCAAATACGCCGGGGTGAGTTCGGCAATCGCTTGTCGCAATTGCGCAAGTCCGGCGCCTGAAACTGCGCTGACTCGAACTCGAGAAATCTTACCATACTCATCGACATCCACCCCTGGCGATAGCGCGTCGTCGCAGAGGTCGATCTTATTAAACACCAATAGCTGCGGCACTTGCGCCGCGCCGATTTCAGTTAACACCTTATTCACCTCGTCCATCTGCATTTGTCTCGCGGGGGAGGCGCTATCCACCACATGCAGCAGCAAATCGGCATGCACCGCCTCTTCCAGGGTCGCCCGGAATGCCGCAATCAAGCTAATCGGTAGGTCGCGGATAAAACCGACCGTATCCGAGATCACCACCTGCCCAACGTCGGGCAAATAAATTCGACGCGTCGTTGTGTCCAAGGTCGCAAACAATTTGTCTGCGGCAAATCCACGCGCGCGTGTTAAGGCATTAAAGAGCGTGGATTTTCCTGCATTGGTATAACCAACCAAGGAGACTGAAAAGACATCACGACGTTCACGTGCGCGGCGTTGAACGCCACGCCGCTGTCGGATGCGTTCGAGCTGCGTTTTTAACGCTCGGATGCGCTGTCCCAACATTCGTCGATCCAATTCGAGCTGTGTCTCACCCGGACCACCGCGTAAACCAATACCACCGCGCTGACGCTCTAAGTGCGTCCAACCACGAATCAAGCGCGTCGATAAATATTGCAGATGCGCGAGTTCCACTTGCAATTTACCCTCGTGGGTCTGCGCGCGCTGGGCAAAAATTTCAAGGATTAATCGCGTGCGATCGAGTACCCGTCGCCCAAGAATTTTTTCTAAGTTACGTTCTTGTACAGCAGTTAAATGGTGGTTAAAGATCACGCTGCCAGCGCCAAGTTCATCCGCCGCGGCAAGAATTTCTTCGACTTTGCCTGAGCCGGCATACAGCGCCGGATCGGGACGTTGTCGCCGCCCTTTCACAACCCGATGTTGGGTAATCCCGACCGTGTGCGCAAGACGCACAATCTCTTCGACAGCATCGGTATCAATGGCCGGACCAAAGTCGAGAGCAACGATCACCGCCGCATAAGGATCTTTTGATGTGGCCCGTACTGGTACGGGGGCACCCAGTGAAAACTCACTCATACCGGCAAAACCGGCAACAGCCCATTAGCTGTCAGAGGTGCCTTCCAGGGGCAGTGAGACCGCACGCGCGGGCACCACTGTCGAGATCGCGTGCTTGTAGACCATCTGGGTGACGGTATTACGTAATAGCACCACGTATTGATCAAAAGATTCGATCTGACCTTGCAGTTTGATGCCATTGACCAAATAGATGGACACCGGCACGTGCTCTTTGCGCAGGATGTTCAGGAACGGGTCTTGTAGGAGCTGCCCTTTGTTGTTACTCATGGTGATTCCTCGAACGCCGATGTTCGGCTAACGCACCACTGTAATTGATTTTTCAGGGGTTTTCCACAAATTTTGCGGCGCAATAAGCGCCCAGATTGGCACGGTTTTATTTGGCCTGTGCGGCGATCGGCTTGGTGACGGGCTGCACATCCGCGTTTTGCGCACGATGGCGTAGGGCGTGGTCCATTAAGACGCAGGCCAACATTGCCTCGGCAATCGGGGTGGCGCGAATACCCACACATGGATCATGGCGACCCGTGGTTTGCACCATCACTGGCGCACCATTGCGATCAATACTGCGTCGAGGAATGCGAATGCTCGAAGTGGGTTTGAGCGCAATCGACACGCGAATGTGTTGGCCAGTGGTGATGCCACCTAACACCCCGCCGTTATTGTTATCACCCAAAAACCCATCGGGGGACATTTCATCACCATGCACACTGCCCTGTTGAGAAACGCATTCAAACCCGGCGCCAATTTCGATGCCCTTGACCGCATTAATCGACATCATCGCGGCCGCAATGTCCGCATCGATACGCCCATACACCGGCTCACCCCAACCAGGTGGTACCCGCTCGGCAATCACATTGATCCGCGCACCCACCGAGTCGCCGCTTTCGCGCAGCGCATCCATATCGGCCTCGAGTTGTGGCACGAGCGCAGCGTTCGGGGCAAAAAAAGCGTTGTGTGGCACGTCATCCCATTGCACAAACGGAATCGCTCGAGAACCCAATTGCGCCATGTAACCGCGCACCTGAATGCCGAAGCGCTCGTGTAACCATTTTTTTGCGACAGCACCAGCCACCACCCGCACCACAGTCTCGCGGGCCGAAGAACGCCCACCACCACGTGGATCGCGATGACCATACTTCATTGCATAGGTGTAATCCGCATGACCTGGACGAAACGATTCGGCAATCGCGGCGTAATCTTTCGAACGTTGATCCTCATTACGAATCAGAAAACCAATCGAAGTGCCTGTGGTCTTGCCCTCAAACACGCCAGACAAAATTTCTACCGTATCCGATTCGCGTCGTTGCGTCACATGACGCGAGGTCCCGGGCTTACGGCGATCGAGTTCGCGCTGAATGTCCTCGGCACTTAACGACAATCCTGGTGGGCACCCGTCGATCACACCACCCAATGCGGGGCCGTGCGACTCACCAAACGAAGTGACACAAAACAAGGTCCCAAAAGAATTGCCAGACATCGAATAAAAACCCTTACGCGAAAGTGCGTGAGCGCAAAATGAACGAGGGCATGCAGTTTAACATGCGTGATTTATTGCAGATGCGCAAGTGATCACCGACCACGCAATGATCGCCAACTACGCAGGCCAATTTTTGATGTAGCCCTTGAGCATGCGATTCTCAAAATCTTGTTCTTCAAGTACCGCCTTGGCCACATCACGAAATGAAATCACGCCCAATAAATTGGCCTCTTCAACGATCGGCAAATAGCGCACGTTCGAGTCCAACATGATGCGACGCAAATCATTGACCAACATCTCCGGAGATGCCGTGACTGGATCAGTCAACATGATTTCGCCCACCGTGACATCACCTAATGCACCGTGTCGTTGACGGACCGCGTGCAGAATTTCGTGGAAGGTCAACATACCCACCATTTTTTTTTCGTGCATCACCACCAACGAACCAAGGTTTTCCGCATCCATGGTGTGTACCGCATCAATCGCGCGCACATCAGGCGCGACCGAAACCAAACGATTGCCTTTCACACGCAAGATTTCTTTGACGAGCATTCTGACCTCCCATGATCCATTCACTGCAAGGCAGCCTGGTTTATCTTAGGCGCGTTCTGGCGAAAGCGAAACTGAATTTGCTGTGCAAGGGCGGGTGGCGCGCTGCGTCATCTGACATGACCCGCGCACCCATGCGCCAAGCCACTTGATTCGAATGGATAGGCCAGCCCAGCGTAGGCCCTGTGGCAAAATCCGGAAATTCGTCGCGCACCCCTTTCAAACGACTCCTCAAGAAACCTGCCCATGCCACGCATCCAA
>CANIIA010000109.1 GCA_947467435.1 Betaproteobacteria bacterium | reverse complement strand
TTTCGACACGCGCCTTCACTTCAGCCATCTTGCGCGCGAGTTCTTCGGTATTGAAATAACCATGCTGCAACATTGTTTGCGTCAACGACGTCACCCAACGCTCGTAGTAACTCATACGATCGTAAGCTTGCGGACCAATACTCTCGATATTGCGACGCAATTCATCGACGGTCATACGTTGCTCACCACCCAACACGCCAGTCAGTAACATCATCATGGCATCGACGCGACGCTCCCACGGTGCGTAGTCGTGTTCGGTCGGATGCACGGGACCGGCTGGCAAACCGCCCATATCATGATGGCCACGCATGATTAAGTCGTCGGCGCGATCGGTGTCATTTGCCACGTATCAAACTTTCTGTGGTGTGTGTTTCAAATGCGCAGTGTTGTACGCACACGGCCTTAAGCCACCCACTCTGATACAGGTGCATGCGCTTCGTGCAAAGGCTGGCAATGAATATCCACCAAGGTGGGTCCTGCATACGCCAACGCCTGCTTGAGCACATCATCTAAGGCGTTAGGGTCACGCACTTGCCAGCTTTTTACGCCATATGCTGAAGCAACGGCGGCATGATCCGTTCGCGTAAAGTCGACCGAAAAATATCGACCGTCATAACCAGATTTTTGTCCTGCTTTAATCCAACCGTAGACGGCATTGGAAATCACAATAAAGGTGATCGGTAAGCGGTGACGCACAATGGTTTCAAGCTCACCAGAGGTAAAACCAAAGCTACCATCGCCCATCACCGACACACACTTCACACCAGGCCGACCAAAATGTGCGCCCACGGCAGCTGACATTGAATAACCCAAGGCACCGTGCGCACGATTCGAAAAAAATCGACGACCGGTACCGCGAATCGGAAAGTACGCCGAAAAATACGGACACGGTGTTCCGGGATCGGCCACCACAATCGCATCTGGATCCAAGGTTCTTGCCAGTGCCGCAACCACACGCTCAGGTTTAATTGGTGTGGCGTTTTCATTCGCCAGCGCATCAAAGCGCGCAAACTTTTCACGCTTGGCTTTTTCAACGGCTGCATTGTCGAGCGCCCGTTTAGCACCTGCCGGGCCATCGGACAAACCTTGGCTTAGTGCAGCCAACGTGAGCTTGGCATCGCCTACCAGCGGGACATCCACGCGATAAATCGCACCCACCACTTGCGGATCGACATCAATATGAATCACCTTGACCTGTCCAGGCGTCGGATAACGCCAGCGCTCGGTCGTCACTGAACCTGCACGACAGCCAACAAACACCACTAAATCTGCGCCCTGCACGACCGCGCGTGTTTCGGGCACGCCACCATTAGAACCCACCACACCGACGGCCAAGGGATGATCATCACTGATGGTGCCTTGTCCACTGATGGTGGTTGCTACAGGCGCAGACAAGTGCTCGGCCACCTCGATTAATTCAGCCTCGCCGCCAGAAATCACCACCCCACCGCCACAAATGAACACTGGCTTTTTGGCCGCACGCAATAACTTGACGGCCATCTCGACATACATCGGATCGGGTCCAGTGCGTCGTGACGGGTACACACCCAAGCTCGGATCGGCCCACAGATCGGCGCGATCGACTGCACCGTTTTGTACATCAAAAGGCAATGCAATATGAGCGGCACCTGGACGACCTGTCGTCATGGCATTAAACGCGGCACGAAACGTACGCGGAATATCTTCGGCACGATTGAGCACGGCATTCCATTTGGTGAGCGGTTTCATCAACGCACCCTGATCCAATTCAGTGAGCGTAAATTTGCCGCGTGAAGAAACCGAAATATCCGACGTAATGCCAAGCACTGGCACGGACGATTCATTGGCCTCGACTAAGCCGGGAAGAATATAGGTGGCACCGCCACCAGACGGACCTTCACAGACCCCCACCTTGCCAGAGACTCGGGCATAGCCGTCGGCCATATACGCGGCGCTGCGTTCATCGCGAGTTAAAACGTGACGCATGCCATGTGGAAGACGCGCCAACGCATCGTAAAAAGGCAGGCTGGTGTCACCACACAAGCCAAAAATCACCTCCACTCCGTGGGCTTTGAGCACTTCGACAACCGCTTCGCCACCACTGACTTGCGCAGCGTTATTTGAAGTGGGTGAGCTAGATTTGTTCGTCATCTCGGGGGTGCCCTGCAAAAGAAATCATCAATATAAAAACAGATGCGCGAAGCGCACCCTAGACCAGCACTGAATTGTGTACATTCGAGCTTCGCTCGGCAACCCGCAGGGCGAACCGCCTAGAATGATGTGACATGAATGTAATCGCCGCACAGCAAATTCCACCCAACGGCACACTCGCCTTAGACCACATTGCCCATTTTGTGCCTGATCTTGGCCCAGCCGCAGATGCACTTGAGGCGTTGGGATTTGTGGTCACGGCACGCTCAGACCAGTCGACGCGCACCCCAGAGGGCCAACAAATTCCAGCCGGTGCGGCCAATCGCTGTGTCATGCTCGAATCGGGCTACCTTGAGTTTCTGACCCCCACCGCTGCGACGCCAGTCGGCACACAATTACAACACGCCATCGCTCGCCATGTGGGCATGCACTTGATTGCGATGGGAACACCGCATGCCGAAGATGAGCACCAGCGTTTGCAAGCGCATGGCTTCGAGCCGCTACCTGTGGTGCATCTACAACGTGAGGTCTTGATTGACGCGGTTGCGCAAACCGTGCGCTTTCAAGTCGTGCGCGTGCCACCAGAAAAAATGCCCGAAGGTCGCATGCAGTTTGTTCAGCAAATCACACCCGAGCATCTATGGAGACCCGCACAACTGGCGCATCGTAACGGGGTGCTGGGATTACATGCAGCATTTATCGTCGCCGATGCACCTGACGAAGTCGCCGCACGGTACGCACAATTTTGTGGATTACTACCGCGCCGTGTGCCAGGTTTTATTCGGCTCGACACGCCCCGCGGTCATTTGTATGTTGGTAGCCAAAGTGCATGCCAACATTTATTGGGTCATAGCCCTGATGCACCGAGCTTTGCCGGATGCGGCTTGCGCAGCAGTGATCCCGCGTTACTGGTTCAGTTGGCTAAAGCCGCTGGTTGCGCGATCGGAGAACCGTCGCCTGGACTGTTTGCCATCACCCTGCCCGCTGCACTGGGCAGTACGTGGTTAGTTGGCACGCAGGCCGCTTGGGATGATTGGAGCACTCCGGGTTGTGGATGAACAAGATGTGCGGTGTTTTTTAAAGTGGCAAGGTTGCACCACGCAGCATGACGAACCGTGCGTTATTTTCAACAACGCAGTTATCGCGCTTGCAACACCATCGCTGCACCCCGTTCGCCTAACATGATCGATGTGGCGTTGGTGTTTGCAGAAATGAGCGTTGGCATCACCGAAGCATCGATCACACGCAAGCCTTCAACACCATTGACACGCAACTGCGTGTCGACAACCGCTTGCGCATCATCGCCCATACGACAGGTACCCACCGGATGAAACACCGTGCCGCCTTTATCACGCGCAAAACTGGGCACATCCACTTTACCGGGCAGCACTTCAATATCCCATAGATCACGAAACGCAGGTTGCCGATAAATTTCACGCAGCATCTCAATACCTGAAACTAAGGTGCGTTGATCCAGGTCTTCAGTGAGATAACGTGGCTCGATCAACGCTTGTTCGAAGGGATCTGCTGAGCGAATTTGTAAGCGACCACGCGATCTGGGTCGACACTGACAAGCTGACGCCGTAAAGCCAGAGTATCGATGCAGCGGATCACCTGGCTTATCGACCGACAAGGGCATCACATTAAACTGTACATCGGCGCGATCGTCTCGTGCATGCGGCGTTCGCGCAAAGCCGCCCACTTGACCCGCACCGACCGTCAGCGGTCCGCGGTTTTGCAGCAACCACTGCAAGCCCATTTGCACTAACTTGAGTGGACGACGTACGTCATCGTTTAAAGACATCTTCTCTTTCAAGCGGACGATCGTTCGCGCTTGATAGTGATCCTGCAAATTTTCGCCCACAGCGGGAATATCTGCTTGTACTGCAATGCCGTGTTCGCGCAACAAATCGGCTGGACCGACCCCAGACAACTGGAGTAATTGCGGCGATTGCAGTGCACCGCCACTCAAAATCACTTCACGTTCGGCTAATGCGGATTGCGTCTGCCCGTTGCTCACCCACTCCACGCCGGTGGCACGGCGCCCCGTCCAAAGCACGCGCGTGACTTGCGCATGCAACTGCAACGTCAAGTTCGGGCGCTTAAGAACAGGATGCAAAAAACAACGCGCGCTACTTGAGCGCCAACCGTTGCGCATACTAAGCTGATAGGCACCCACACCGTAATCGGTCGCGGCATTAAAGTCTGGATTAAATGGCAATCCAAATTCTTGCGCCGCTTGCACCCATGCCGCGCAATACGGATGATCATTTTTTAAATCAGAAACACCTAACTCACCCGTAGCGCCGTGATATTCCGATGCGCCGCCTTCGTAATTTTCAGAGCGCCGAAAATAAGGCAGCACATCACGATACCCCCAACCAGATGCACCCGCGCGAACCCAGTCTTCATAGTCTTGATGCTGACCACGAATGTAGATCAATCCATTGATCGACGACGACCCACCCAAAATACGCCCACGCGGCCAAATCACATTGCGCCGGTTCACTTGTTCTGAACCCACCGTGTCAAACAAGCGCGAGAACCGCGTGTCGAAAATCGTTCGAAAATAACCAACGGGCAATCGCAACCAAAAGTGACGATCCATCCCACCCGCTTCGATTAACAACACACGAATCGTGGGGTCGAGGGTTAGGCGGTTAGCCAGCACGCAACCAGCAGAACCCGCGCCCACAATCACATAATCGTAAGCGGGTGTGTTCACGCCTTGACGTTCTCAAGATACAACTTGGTATCAAAGTACTGCGTAGCGGGAACCGGATTTTGGATACCACCAAAACGCACAAAAAAATCGGTGACTTGTTGCTGCCAACGCGTCGCTGTTCCATCGGCAAACAACTTACGCCACTCCGCGGAGCTGTAGTATTTGGATGCCTTGAATTGCTCTTGCAACTCATCTAAGGGCACTTGCGGATAATTGTTTTTTTGAATAATGGGCAAGATCGCGGCGGTATTGGTCATCAAATCATCGTTTGAGGCCGCCCAGCCGCGTACCAATCGCGCACAGGCATCGCGATTCTTTTCAAAGTAATCGTTACGTGTAGCCCAACCACCCACAATGGCCGCTTGCGGAAAGTAGGCCGAAGCATCGACCAACATTTTTGCAGCAGGTAGTTTTTGTTTGACCGTTAAATTAAATGGCACCCACAACGCCACAGCGGGTACTGCACCTGAAATAAATGCCGTCACGGCATCCGGCATCCGTTGGTTAATGATCTCAACGTCTTTGGCTGGATCGAGTTTGTTGGCACGCAGCGCTGTATCCAAAAAGACATGGGCCGTGGTGCCCGTGGTGGTTGCGATTTTTCGTCCTTTGAGGTCTGCCCACGTTTTGATCCCTTGATCTTCACGCACCCATAACTGTGCTGTAGCAAACTCAATGTTGTTGAGCAAAAAAACTTTACCCTGACCACGTGCCGGAAAATTTGACAGCACTGCACCCGTCGACACCATATCCAGACTGCCACCGATCATGGCGTTGAATAACTCCAAGCCCGTATTGAATTGCGTGGTTTCAAGCTCGAGCCCCTCTTTTGCCCAATGACCGCGATGGACGCCCGTCCAAATTTGACCATTGACCGCAAGCGTATTGACATAGCCCACACGCACCTTAGTACGTGATTGCGCAATGGCAGGAAAACCACTCATGGCGAGCGTGGCAGCAGCACCCGTGGCTTGTAAGAAACGACGACGCGAAGCGGTGGCGATTTTTTTCATGAGGTCTCCTCGGTGTTATTCCAGATTTCTACCAACAGGATGTCGCGCAGCTTGTCGCTGCTGAGCGGCATATTCTTGCATCACCAGATCGCGAATATGCGATCGCAGTTCACCAAATTCGGGTCGTTCATGTAGTCCCTCAGCGCGTGGATACGCAAAGGGCACGTGGATCACTTCACGAATACGTGAGGGGCGTGCCGTGACCACCACAATGCGCGACGAAAGATAAATCGCCTCTTCCACCGAATGCGTAATCAGCAGCACGGTTTTGCCCTCGGCGGCCAACACCTCTAACAGCAAATCCTGCATATGACTTCGCGTTTGTGCATCCAATGCACCAAAGGGCTCGTCCATCAATAAAAATTGCGGATTGACCGCATACGCGCGCGCAATTGCCAAGCGTTGACGCATACCACCGGATAAGGTTTTTGGATAGGCTTTCGCAAAATCAGCCAAGCCCATCAAACGCATGTAGCGCTGACACACTTGCGCGCGCGTTGCGGCATCCACACGATGCGCATCCAAACGCAAACCAAAAGCAATGTTTTCTTCAACCGTCAGCCAAGGAAATACGCCGTATTCCTGAAAGATCACACCGCGATCAGAACCAGGACCACGCACCGGTACACCGTCTAATCGCACTTCACCCCGCGTGGGCTGCGCAAACCCTGCCAACAAATTCAGGAGCGTGGTTTTACCGCATCCAGACGGACCAATGATCGACACAAACTCTCGATCGGCAATCTCCAACGAAAAGTCATCCACCACCCGCAACGGACCCGTAGCGCTGGGGTACTCTACACACACGCGATCAAACGCAACGCGTGGTGTTGGCTGTGTGGCGTGCACGAGTGAATTCATGTGCTGATCCGATCTTGCCAAACAAGAATACGTTTCGCGACAGCGCGCAACGATAAATCCATACATAAGGCAATGCAGCCGATGCAGATAATGCCGACGTAAATCACATCGAGCTGAAAGAACGAACCGGCGTTTTGAATCAAGGCACCCAAGCCTTGTTGCGCGGCGATCAGCTCAGAAGCCACGAGGGTGGCCCATGCCACACCCAAGGACACCCGCAGCGCGGTAAGCACATGTGGGACTGCCAAGGGAACGATCACGCGCGTAAATAATTCGCGTTCATTGGCGCCTAGGGTACGCGCCACGCGGATAAAAATCGGGCTGATCT
>CANIIA010000108.1 GCA_947467435.1 Betaproteobacteria bacterium | reverse complement strand
TCAGATCGGTATCGCCTTGAATAATGCGCACGCGAGCCGGATCGACGCCCAGTTGGTCGGCAATGATTTGCGCGTAGGCGCTTTGAATCCCTTGCCCGATTTGTTGTGTGCCAGAAAGTAGTGTCACCGTACCTGTGTGATCGATACTGAGCGTGACGGTTTCACTCATGCGTGCGCTGCCAGAGATTTCGACATAACTGGCTAAGCCGCGGCCATATAACATGCCGCGGGCAAGCGCCTCTTGCTTACGGGCGGTAAATCCATCCCAGTCGGCTGCCTGCATCGCATGATGGAGCATGCGTTCAAATTGACCGCAGTCATACACCGCACCCGCTGGATTTTTGTACGGCATTTGTTCCGGTCGAATTAAATTTTTTAAACGCAGCGCAATGGGATCGATGCCCAGTTGTGTTGCTGCTGCGTTCATCAGTCGCTCGAGTAGATAACCCATCTCGGGTCGACCTGCGCCACGATACGCATCGACGGGCGTAGTGTGGGTAAAGAAAATTTTCACTTGGTGATCAAGCAGCGGTATGTCGTAGACGCCAGTGGGTGCTTTGGCCCCAGACATGGCGGGCACACACGCACCAAAACTTGAAACATACGCGCCCACATTGGCGATCGAGCGAATGCGTAAAGCAAGGCAGCGATGCTCGGCATCGAGTGCAAGCTCTGCACTGCTGATGCTGTCGCGTCCATGCACTTCGGATAAAAAATTCTCGGAACGATCAGCGCGCCATTTCACGGGTTGACCCAAGGCGCGTGCAGCAAATAACAATGCAGCATGCTCTGGGTAGGCGTAACCGCGCGCACCAAAACCGCCACCTAAATCGCCGCAAACAATACGAAACTGCGCTTCATCGAGACCAAATACCTTGGCCATTTGTCCGCGGACTGTGTGTGTGTTTTGCGACGGACAATACAAGGTAAAGCGCTCGTTTTCGTAACTGGCGAGTAAAGCGCGAGGTTCGAGCGGATTGGCGATGATGCGTTGATTGATAAGATCAATCCTGACCCGATGCGCTGCACGTTGAAACGCGACCTCGCAGGCTGCCGCATCCCCCATCTGATACATCGCTGCGATATTGCCATCGGTGTGACTATGGGCGGCCTCCCAATGCACTGCGGTGTTGGGTTGTCCTGCGAGCGCGAGATCGGTGTTCGCTGGTAAGACATCCCATTCAAGCTCAATTTGTTCGGCGGCATCGCGTGCTTGCTCGCGTGTTTGTGCCACGACCATGGCCACGGCATCACCCACAAAGCGCGCAACATCGGCGGTGAGTGCGAGACGCGGCGGAGCCGTCATCGCACTGCCATCGGGTCGCTTGTGTAGTTGCGTGTAGGGGACCGGACCTAACCCGGCTGCTCGCAAGTCTGCACCGGTATAAATCGCCACCACACCAGGTGCGCTTCGTGCGGTTTGTATGTCGAGGGCTGCAATACGCGCGTGTGCATGTGGTGAGCGCACAAACGCGGCGTGGAGTTGTCCGGGTAAATTTAAATCATCGGTGTATTGCCCAAGCCCGGTGAGTAATTTGGCGTCTTCGATGCGACGCATGGGTTGGCCAATCCATTGGCTTGCGCCGGGTTGTATGTATTGCGTCATGGTGTGCGTGTTCGATTGAAAAAAATGAAACAGAATTAAATGGTCATGCCTGGGTGGGGCAGTGTGGCAATCAAGACACAGCCGTTGTCCGAGTCGGTGATGAATAAGCTTTGATTGGCCTGTCCGTCCGCATTGCGCGCGAAGGCAATATTGGTGGGAAAGCAACCAGCGGGTCCACGCACGCGTGCGATGGGTTCTGCGTGATGATCAATTAACCACACCGAACCGCTTCCGGGGTGTGCAATGACTAAGTTGCCTGCGCGATCCATGGCCAAACCATCCGGACCCGTGGCGCCATACAGTTGAAAATAATTGCCGACTTTGGAGAGCGATCCATCCTGCATGATGGGGCCACGCCAAATACAGTTGCCGCGAGTGGCGGCAACAAACGCGACGTTTTCTTGGGCGTTAAGCACGATGCCGTTGGGGCTGGGCACGTTGTGCAGCATTAATTCCAGCGGTCCGTAAGTTGATGTATTTTTGTTTGCGCGCAACCGATACACACGCCCCGTGGGGTCATGTAGTCCGGTTTGTCCTTGATCGGTAAACCAAATATCGCCGCTGGCTGCAATGTATAAATCGTTCAGCCCACGAAATCCTTCGCTATGACGATGCGTGAGTAGCGGAGTCACTGCACCACTCTTGATATCGAGTTGCATCAGTCCATGTCGATAATCGGTGATTAAAAATCGACCGTCTCGGGTGATCTTCATACCGTTGGGCCAGCCATCGTATTCGGCAATGAGGTGCCATGCGCCTTGCGCATTGATCTGAAAGATGCGTCCAAACGGCACGTCAGTGACATACAAGTGACCATCGCGATCAACGCATGGGCCTTCAAGAAATGAATCGATTGCTGCGCCGCCTTTGTTGGCATCCGCCCAAGCACTATGGACGCCGGTGCGACGAAAGTGATCAGGCATGGCGCTAAAGACTTCAGCAATCAAAATGGGTGGTGGGTGATACATCACGGGAGCTCCAGGGGCAGTGTGTCAGTCGTGGCGTGGTGAGCGATTTTGTTCACCAAAATATAACGCGGGCGCATAGCGGGATTCGACCTCACCCCGAATGAGTAGCGTGCCACTTGCGCGAAACACCGGCGCGCCTTCGAGTGTAGTCACCAGTACTTGCGAGAACACGTAGTTGCGCGTTTGGCGTAAGACTTCGATGCGTCCGTGAATCCAGTCGCCATCTAATGCACTGCCTAAAAAATCGCAGGTGGCATTCAGTGTGGGCAAAAAACGCGATAGCTCGGTGCGCGCATTGCTGCCTGCAGTCAAAAGCAGATCGGCAAAGGTCATCAGCATGCCGCCATGGGCATAACCGGCCGAATTGCAGTGCCGTTTTTCAATGCGCATGCCCAGCCAAATGTCTTCGGCATCGCGCTTAATGTAAAACGGTCCGTTGGTTTCAAGATATAGGCTTGACTGCAACGTCAGTTTGACGAACCCTGCAGGCACTTGCATGACCAATGTCTACTCCATCGTTGAAAGAAAGCACGCAATGCTGCAAAACGCTCGCGCACCGATCTCGTTTTACTTTGATTTTATTTCGCCCTATGGCTATTTTGCCTCGACGCAAATCGAGGCACTTGCTGCTCGCTATGGTCGCACAGTCGATTGGCGTCCGGTACTGATTGGGATCACCGTTTTGAAGATCATGGGCCTCAAGCCGCTGATGGATACCCCATTAAAGAGCGAATACATCGCCCATGACAAACCGCGGATGGCCAAATTGCTTGGCGTGCCTTTTAAGGAACATGGGCTTCGGGGGCACAACTCGGTGGCGGCTTCGCGCGCTTTTCTATGGCTGAAGGCGCAAGACCCTGTATTGGCTGTACGTTTTGCACATCGGATTTACGCGCGGCTGTGGGTGCGGGGAGAAGATTTCACGAGTGCGCAGGCGGTGGCAGAAGAAGCGCAAGCCTTGGGTGTGGATTCAGACAAATTACTCGCAGCCATCGAAACCACTGCACTGAAAAATGCACTCAAAGACGCCGTTGATCAAGCCGTTGCTCTAGGTGTGTTTGGCGTACCGTTTTTTATCGCGGATGGCGAACCGATTTGGGGTGTCGATCGGTTATGGATGCTTGAGCAGTGGTTGCGTGATGGATCCTGGACAGGGCGATGAGTCGTTGTGATTGTTGCCATCGCTTAATGTTCCAGGTGTTGCTGTAACCAGTGCGCCACTGCCAATGTGCGCGCATCATCACCGATGCGCCCCACGACTTGAAATCCAATCGGCAAGCCATTGGGCCCATGACCAAAGGGCACATGCACGCAAGGGCTGTGTAACAAACTCCAGGTACGGTTAAACGCAGGGTTCCCTGTCGCGTTGAGTCCCAACGGGGCTTCGCCCGGTGCGCTGGGGACAATCAACACATCATGATCGCCCATTGCAGCAGAAAAAATCTGCCGCGCTTGTCGCGCGATCGCCATCGCTGCGTCGTATTCGGTGGGCTCGAGCGCCAAGCCTGTATCCAGCTGACCCAGCAGCGGCTCACGAATGTGGGTGCGATGACGTCGATGTTCATCGGATAAACAGCGAGCCATTTCGAAGCGCCAAATAAAATCTTGCGCATCGTTCATTTTTTCAAACGGTGCGGGTAGAGAAAAGTCCTTCACAGTCGCACCGGTGCGCGATAAGGTATTTGCAAGCGTTGCAAATAAGTTGCGGACTTCAGGTAACGCGGCATCAAAGTAGGGTGTGAGACAGAACCCCAGTTTAGGCGTCGCGCTCTGCGCATGTACCGCGAGTGCACGCCCTGACAATGCCCCCGTAAACGCAGCGACATCTTCCACCGATCGTGCAAATACACCCAGCGTATCTAAGCAATACGAGATCGCTTTCACGCCCACTGTGGGTAACGTGCCATAGCTAGGTTTGTAACCCACCACACCACAAAACGATGCAGGTCGAATAATCGAGCCCGTGGTTTGTGTACCAAAGGCCACTGGAAACAACTGCGCGGCAACGCCTGCAGCCGAACCGGAGGACGAACCCCCGGGGGTGTGCGCTGGGTTGTGTGGGTTTGTGGTGGGGCCTGGCGGAAACGTTGCAAACTCGGTGGTTACTGCTTTGCCCAACACATAGGCGCCTGCGCGACGCATCAACGCAATGGCTGCGGCATCGGCTTTAGGTTGATGATTCGTGTAGATGGGCGAGCCGTATTGCGTGGGTAGGTCTGCAGTGTCGATCACATCTTTAACGCCAACGGGTAGGCCATGTAATGGGCCTAGCACGGCACCCGCGTCACATTGTCGCGCTTGTTCTAGTGCTTTGGCGCGATCAAGATGAGCAAACGCACGCACCACTGGTTCACGGGCATCGATGTGTTCAAACAACGCGTGTAACAGCGTTTCAGCCTTGAGTTCGCGACGCGCCAGCGCGGTTAAAAGTGAAACGACCGATGCGGTGTGTAGTGCGCTGGCGGCGGGCATTTCAGTGGCCTTTAAATTGCGGTGTGCGTTTTTCCATGAATGCCGTGCGTCCTTCTTTGTAGTCGGCGCTAGCGAAACATGCAGCGATCATGCCGCTGAGTGTTTTTAGATCGCGCTCGGCGGGGTCGGTGTTGACTTCGCGGATCGCCCGTTTGGCTGCAGCGAGTGTGAGCGGTGCGTTTTCGGCAACCAGTGCGCAATAGGCATCGATTTCAGCATCGAAGTTTGTCAGCGACACAATGCGCGTGATAAAGCCCATGCGCAGCGCATCGGCGCTATCAAACTTGCGTGCGGTGAAGAAAATATCGGCCGCGTTCATTGGGCCGATCACATCAACAAAGCGCTTCATGCCGACAAAGTTATAACCCAACCCCATGCGTCCTGCAGGCATCCGAAACACAGAGCCCTCGCTGGCAATGCGCACATCACACGCGGCAGCCAAGCCTAAACCACCGCCCATACAAATACCGCGAATCTTGGCGATCACGGGTTTTTTGCAGAGTACCGGTGCTTGGTAGCCATTTTCTACGGCAATGTTGTATCGCGCTTGCGCCTCTTCGCTGGCGCGGGCGGATTCAAATTGCGAGATGTCTGCGCCAGAAATAAACGCTTTATCACCATCACCTGTCACCACGATCACGCGTACGGATGGGTCTGCATCGAGTGTCTGCATGTGTTTTGGAAATGCTTCCCACATGTCGAGCGTGACAGCGTTGAATTTTTTGAGATTGGAAAATGCGATGGTCGCAACGGGGCCCTGACGGGTAACGATCAGCTCAGCCATGATGGAGTTCCTTACTTGGCGTGGTGGGGGAAATAAAAAGAAAATTAAATGACGCGCGCAGCGCGCAGGGCTTGGATATCGCTCGCGCTGTAACCAATTTCGGTGAGCACTTCGTCGTTGTGCGCGCCTTGCTCTGGCGTTGCTGCAGCCATGCTTGCTGGTGTGCGTGAGAGACGTGCCGCTTGATTGAGAATGTTGATGCGTCCCAAGCTGGGGTGGTCAACGGGTGTTGCCGCTTGGAGGTGTTGCACCTGTGGGTCAGCAAACACTTGATCCATGCTGTAAATTGGTCCGCAGGGCACGCCCATCTCGTTGAGCATGCTGACCCATTCGTGACTTGTTTTGTGTTTGAACGCGGCGTTGAGTTCGGCATTGAGGGCTGTGCGATTTTTCGCGCGATTAGCCCCGCCTTTAAACTCATCGCGGGTTAATAAATCTTCGCGTTGAATGGCCTTACATACGCGCATCCACATTCCATCACCGGATGCAGCGACATTCATGTAGCCATCTGCGGTGGTGTAGGCCGAGGTGGGCATGCTGGTGGGGTGATCGTTACCAACTTGCGTAGGCACTTGTTGTTCCATGGCATAACGTGCTGCTTGAAAATCAAGTAGTGCGATCCCTGACATGAGCAGTGAGCTTTGCACCCACTGGCCTTCACCAGAAACTTCGCGTTCGAGTAACGCCGTCATGATGCCCAACGCAGCAAATAAACCGGCAGTCACGTCTGCAACCGCCGCGCCCACGCGCATCGGTCCGCGTTCGGCTTCGCCTGTCACGCTCATGATGCCGCACATGCCTTGGGCCACTTGATCAAAGCCCGGTCGATTGGCGTAGGGGCCGTCTTGTCCAAATCCAGAAATACTCGCCAAGATGACGCGTGGATTAATTTTTTTGAGTGACTCGTAATCAATGCCCAGCCGAAACTTCACATCGGGCCGAAAATTTTCGACGACTACATCCGCAGTTTCGACGAGTTTTAGAAAAACGGCTTTGCCGCTGGCTTCTTTTAAATTGAGGGTGATTGCGCGTTTATTACGGTGCAGATTTTGAAAATCTGCACCGTGTCGTGGGCCACCCATGTTGTCATTGGGGTCGACACCCGGCGGCGATTCAATTTTGATGACATCGGCACCAAAGTCAGCAAACTGTCGAACACAGGTCGGGCCGGCACGTACGCGAGTCAGATCGAGAATTCTTAATCGTGCGAGGGCGGGGGAGGCTTGGATGCGT
>CANIIA010000107.1 GCA_947467435.1 Betaproteobacteria bacterium | reverse complement strand
TTTACCCAATAGGTTTTGACGGAAACGACCACCCTTACCTTTGATCATGTCAGCCAGCGATTTCAACGGACGCTTGTTGGCGCCAGTCATGGCCTTACCGCGACGACCGTTATCGAGCAAGGAATCCACCGCCTCTTGCAGCATGCGCTTTTCATTGCGCACAATGATTTCTGGCGCCTTTAACTCAAGCAACCGCTTCAAGCGGTTATTCCGGTTGATCACGCGACGATACAAATCGTTCAGATCGGAAGTGGCAAAACGACCGCCATCCAAAGGAACCAATGGACGCAGTTCCGGTGGCAGCACCGGCAGCACTTCCATCACCATCCAATCGGGCTTGATGCCAGAGTTTTTAAAGCCTTCGAGCACCTTCAGGCGCTTGGCGAGCTTTTTGATTTTGGCATCTGAGCTGGTGGCTTCGAGATCTTTGCGCAGTTGCTCGATTTCATGGGCAAGGTCAATCCCGCGTAAGAGTTCGCGCACACCTTCGGCACCCATGATGGCGGTGAAGTCATCGCCGTACTCTTCGACTTTCGCTAAATAATCGTCTTCCGTCAGCAACTGGCAACGCTTGAGCGTGGTCATGCCGGGATCGGTCACAACAAACGCTTCAAAGTACAGCACGCGCTCGATGTCGCGCAAGGTCATATCAAGCACCAAGCCTAAGCGCGAGGGCAGCGACTTGAGAAACCAAATGTGCGCGACTGGGCTCGCCAGTTCGATATGGCCCATGCGTTCGCGACGCACTTTGGCCAGCGTCACTTCAACGCCGCACTTCTCACAGATCACGCCACGATGCTTTAAGCGTTTGTATTTGCCGCACAAGCATTCGTAGTCCTTGATCGGACCAAAAATCTTGGCGCAAAACAAACCGTCGCGTTCTGGCTTGAACGTACGATAGTTAATCGTCTCTGGCTTTTTAACTTCGCCATACGACCAGGAACGGATCTTTTCAGGCGATGCGAGCCCGATCTTGATCGCGTCGAATTCCTCAACCTGCTGGACCTGCTTGAATAGCTCGAGAAGTGCTTTCATGCCCTGCCCCTCTTTAGAAGTGCTTAATGACGCTCGAGGTCGATGTCGATACCCAACGACCGGATTTCTTTAACCAACACATTGAACGATTCGGGCATGCCCGCCTCGATCTTGTGATCCCCTTTGACGATGTTTTCATACACCTTCGTCCGCCCGTTGATGTCATCGGATTTGACCGTGAGCATCTCTTGCAGTGTGTATGACGCACCGTATGCTTCCAGTGCCCAAACCTCCATCTCACCGAAGCGCTGTCCACCAAACTGCGCCTTACCACCCAGCGGCTGCTGCGTGACCAGCGAGTACGGTCCGGTTGAACGTGCGTGCATTTTGTCGTCGACCAAATGGTGCAGCTTGAGCATGTGCATATAGCCCACGGTGACCTGACGATCAAACGCTTCTCCAGTACGGCCATCAAACAACGTGACTTGTCCAGAGGTGGGCAAATCAGCGAGTTCTAACATACCGTTGATTTCTGCTTCAGACGCACCATCAAACACGGGCGTTGCAAACGGCACACCTTTTTCAAGGTTGCGCGACAACTGCAACACATCTTCGTCAGACAAATCTTTGACTGACTCTTCGTGACCGCTCGAGTCATAAATCTTGACCAGCAGTTTTTTCATTTCTGCTGCCTTGGCTTGTTGTTGAACCAACTGACCAATCTTCAAGCCCAGGCCTTTGGCTGCCCAACCCAAATGGGTTTCGAGAATCTGACCCACGTTCATTCGCGAGGGCACGCCCAACGGATTGAGTACGATATCCATCGGCGTGCCATCCGCCATGTGCGGCATATCTTCGACCGGGGTGATCTTGGAGATCACGCCCTTATTGCCGTGACGTCCGGCCATCTTGTCGCCAGGTTGCAAACGACGCTTCACGGCCACATACACCTTGACCATTTTCAACACGCCCGGCGGCAGCTCATCACCTTGGGTGAGTTTTTTACGCTTGGCTTCGAACGCGGCATCAAACACACGACGCTGTTGCGCAATCGATTCTTTCAGCGCTTCAACTTGCAACGCCGATTCTTCGCTAGCCAAACGGATATCAAACCAATCGTGCTGCTCGACTGTCTCGAGATAGCTCTTGGTGATTTTGGTGCCTTTGGCGAGTTTCTTGGGTCCGCCATTCGCGATTTTGCCGTTGAGTAAACGCTCTAAACGCTCAAAGGTATCGCCTTCGACAATACGCATCTGATCGGCCAAGTCAGTCTTGTAGCGACGCAACTCATCTTCAATGATTTGTTGGCTACGCTTATCGCGATCGATACCTTCACGCGTAAAGACTTGTACATCAATCACCGTACCCGAAATACCGGACGGCACGCGTAAGCTAGTGTCTTTGACGTCGGATGCTTTTTCACCAAAGATCGCACGCAAGAGTTTTTCTTCTGGCGTGAGCTGGGTTTCACCTTTCGGCGTGACCTTACCGACCAACACATCGCCCGCTTCGACTTCGGCACCGATATACACAATGCCCGACTCATCCAAGCGCCCCAACTGACCTTCAGACAGGTTGGAGATGTCGCGCGTAATTTCTTCTGAGCCCAATTTTGTGTCGCGCGCAACAACGGTCAGCTCTTCGATATGAATCGACGTAAAGCGATCATCGGCAACCACACGCTCAGAGATCAAAATCGAGTCTTCGAAGTTGTACCCGTTCCAAGGCATAAACGCCACGAGCATGTTTTGCCCGAGTGCGAGTTCACCTAAATCGGTCGACGCGCCATCCGCCACCACATCACCACGCGCGAGGATTTCGCCGATTTTCACGATCGGACGCTGGTTAATGTTGGTGTTCTGGTTTGAGCGCGTGTATTTGGTGAGCTTATAAATATCCACACCGACTTCACCAGGCACGGTTTCGTCGTCGTTTACTCGCACCACGACGCGCGTGGCATCCACGTAATCAACCACACCGCCGCGCAACGCAATCACGCACGTTCCGGAGTCAACCGCAGCGGTACGCTCAACCCCCGTACCCACCAAGGCCTTTTCTGGACGCAAGCAGGGCACCGCTTGGCGTTGCATGTTCGAGCCCATCAAGGCGCGGTTTGCATCATCGTGCTCTAAGAATGGAATCAACGAAGCGGCAACCGACACAATCTGCGCTGGCGCAATATCCATGTACTGGACTTTGTCCGGCGTGGATAGCGAGAACTCATTCTTGTTACGGCAAGACACCAAGGTATCGGTGAGTCGACCGTTTTTATCCATGGCCGCGTTCGCCTGCGCGATCACAAAGTTACCTTCTTCGATCGCGGACAAGTAATCGGTGTCGTTGGTGACCTTGCCATCTTTCACGCGACGATACGGCGTTTCAAGAAAGCCATAACGATTGGTGCGCGCATACAAGGCCAATGAGTTAATCAAACCGATGTTCGGTCCCTCAGGCGTTTCGATCGGACACACGCGACCGTAATGGGTTGGGTGTACGTCACGCACTTCAAAACCAGCACGCTCGCGGGTTAAACCACCCGGTCCAAGGGCCGAGACACGACGTTTGTGCGTGATCTCGGACAGGGGATTGGTTTGGTCCATAAACTGCGACAGCTGGGATGAACCAAAGAACTCTTTAATCGCTGCCGAAATCGGCTTGGCGTTAATGAGATCGTGCGGCATCAAGTTTTCGGATTCCGCCTGTGACAAGCGCTCTTTGACAGCGCGCTCTACACGCACCAAACCGGCACGGAACTGATTTTCAGCAAGTTCACCCACGGAGCGCACACGGCGGTTACCCAAGTGATCGATGTCGTCAATTTCGCCACGACCGTTGCGTAGCTCAACCAGAATACGAATCACTTCCACGATGTCACGCGGCGACAAGGTCAAGCGCTGCTCAATCATCACCTCGAGTTTTTGCCGATCGACGCCCTGCGCTTTTAATTCGCCGTACATTTTTTCGGCGATTTCTTGTGCTTGCTGCTCGGTGGCAATACCTTCCAAACTCACTTTGGATAAATGTAACTCTGGTGCAGCATGGAAGTACGCACGCACGGCATCTTCTGATTCGCGCGGCAAAGCAATATTCTTTAAACGCAGCTGCCAGCTAAACTCACCGGGCGCGCCAATGCGGCGGTTAAATTTCATCCGACCCACGGAAGAAAGATCGTAGCGCTCTTCAGCAAAGAACAAGCCGTTAAATAGCGTTTCAACCGCATCTTCGGTTGGCGGCTCGCCAGGACGCATCATGCGGTAGATGGCCACGCGCGCTGCGTTCATGTCCATCGTTTCATCGATACGCAAGGTCTGCGAGACGTAGGCGCCCTGATCGAGGTCGTTGGTGAATAGCGTACGAATCACGCTGATACGCGCTTCACGCAATTTAGCTAACAACGTTTCGGTGATCTCATCGTTCGCGTTGGCTACAATTTCGCCGTCTTCGCTCACCACGTTATGCGCCAGGGTACGGCCGAGCAAATACTCGTCGGGGGCATCGATTTTTTTGATGCCCGCGGTATCCATATCGCGAATGTGTTTGACCGTCACGCGCTTATCTTTCGCGACAATGACCTTGCCTGATTTATCGAGGATGTCAAAGCGCGCCACTTCACCACGCAAACGCTCGGGAACTAAATCAAAGCGCACGTGATTAGGTTCGATATGGAAATGATCAAACGCAAAAAACTCAGCAAGGATTCGCTCTGGCGAGTAGCCCAATGCTTTCAGCAAAATCGTGACCGGCATTTTGCGACGACGGTCGACGCGGAAGTACACGTAGTCTTTTGGATCAAATTCAAAATCAAGCCACGAGCCACGATAAGGAATCACGCGCGCAGAAAACAACAGCTTGCCCGATGAGTGGGTCTTGCCACGATCGTGTTCAAAAAATACGCCGGGTGAGCGGTGTAACTGACTCACAATTACGCGCTCCGTGCCATTAATGACAAAGGAACCGGAGGTGGTCATGAGCGGAATTTCGCCCATATACACTTCTTGCTCTTTCACTTCCTTGATGGTCGGCTTGGCTGCCTCTTTATCCAGGATCGTGAGTCGTACCTTTGCGCGTAATGGGCTAGCAAAAGTGAGGCCGCGTTGCTGGCACTCTTTCACGTCAAATGGTGGCTCACCTAGGTGGTAGCTCACAAACTCTAAACGTGCATTACCCGAATGACTGGTGATCGGAAAAATCGATGTAAATGCCGCTTGCAGCCCTTCGTTTTTGCGCTGCTCGGGGTTCGCCGATGCTTGCAAGAACGCTGTAAAGGACTCCAGCTGCGTGGCCAAAAGAAATGGAACGTGTTGAACCGCAGCCCGCTTTGCAAAACTTTTACGGATGCGTTTACGTTCAGTCAGGGAATAGCTCATGAATGCTCCCAGTGTGATACGGCCGCCGGAATCATCCCGGGACCGTTTTCCCCCGAAGGTGGAGGACAAAGCACAACAGCGTTGCAGTCCATCTTCGGACTACACACGCCGCTGTGCTGTGCACTCGGCTTGGGTGAAGAAACAACCATTCAAAAACAACAACACGTCTGAGCAAGAGCCGCTGCGATCAGGGAAGTTCCCGAATCGCAGCGGGCTACATGCGAATTACTTGACTTCGACTTTGGCGCCAGCTTCGGTCAGTTTCTTGGCGATGGCATCGGCGTCGGCCTTTGACACGCCCTCTTTGACAGGCTTTGGTGCACCATCGACCAAGTCTTTGGCTTCTTTCAAGCCCAGACCGGTGATTTCGCGAACGGCTTTAATGACGTTCACTTTGTTGTCGCCGGCAGCAGCCAAGATCACGTTGAACTCGGTTTGCTCAGCAGCAGCGCCGCCAGCAGCAGCGCCGCCAGCAGCAGGCGCAGCCACGGCAACAGCGGCCGCAGCAGCAGATACGCCAAATTTTTCTTCCATGTCTTTGATGAGCTGCGAGAGCTCAAGCACGGTCATGTTGGAAACGGCGTCGAGAATTTGATTACGGTCCATTTGAAACTCCAAAAATTAATAACTGAATGTGTTTGTCGGTCGGCAGGCTTAAGCAGCCTGTTTTTCTTTCTGATCGCGAACGGCAGCAAGCGTGCGCACAAAGCGTCCTGGCACCTCATTGAGTGTGCGAGCCAACTTCGTGACAGGTGCTTGCATGGTGCCAAGTAGCATGGAAAGCAATTGTTCGCGGCTGGGCATGCTGGCCAACGCCTTGACGTCTTGTGCAGACATCAAAGAGTTAGGCATAGCGCCACCCTTGATCACGAACTTGTCGTTTTCTTTGGCAAACTCAGCAAGCGCTTTGGCACCGGCGACTGGATCTTGCGAAATACCGTACATCAGCGGACCCACCAACTGGTCAGCCAATTTCTCAAACGGCGTGCCGGTGACAGCACGACGTGCGAGCGTATTTTTAAGTACGCGCAGATACACGCCAGATGCACGCGCCTTCGAACGCAGATCGGTGATTTTCGTTACGTCTAGGCCACGATATTCCGCGACGATCACCGCTTGAGCGTTGCTCAGTTGCGCGCTGATTTCCGTAACGACCGCCTGCTTTTGTTCAAGACTCAAGCCCAAAGGTCGTACCTCCTAGTGAAGCATTACTCAACGAATCGCGTCTTGCTGCGATCCACCCGAAGGACGGCGGCATCACAACCCACCCTCCCCTTCGGCGACCTTTCTGCAGGATGATGACCGTCCTGTATGGGGTACGCCGTCTGCGTAGGGTAAAAACCACTTTGATTAAGCCTTAGGTCAGACAGCCCCCTCGGCCCCTACGGTCTTTGACGGCCATCGCGCCATGCTGCACGCGAAGGCTGCCCAAGTATTCTTTAAGCTTGCGGTGCAGCCGCCACGGAACCAACGTCAACCTTGACGCCTAAGCCCATGGTGCTGGAGACCGACATTTTTTTCAGATACACGCCTTTGGAGTTGGCGGGCTTTGCGCGGTTCAATGCATCCACCAACGCGGCTAAGTTGTCACGTAACTGTTGCGGTGAGAATGAAGCCCGCCCGATCGTGCATTGAACGACCCCTGCTTTATCGGCACGAAACTGCACCTGACCACCTTTGGCGTTTTTCACTGCGCCGGCGATGTCTGCAGTCACGGTACCCACTTTGG
>CANIIA010000106.1 GCA_947467435.1 Betaproteobacteria bacterium | reverse complement strand
GCACGTAAGTTTGCCGTCGAATCGATCGCAGAATCGCTACTGCCCGTGCTCGATAGCTTAGAGGCGGCGCTCGCTAGCGACCACACCGATCCAGCCACACTTCAAAGCGGCGTAGAACTCACCTTGCGACAACTCAAATCCGCGTTTGAGCGTGCGCACATTGCAGAGATTAATCCGCCCGCTGCCGAAAAATTCAATCCCCATCACCACCAAGCCATGGCCAGTGTTGAGTCTTCAACTGAGCCGCCCAACACCATCGTGAGCGTCATGCAAAAAGGCTACACCCTGCATGAACGCGTCATCCGCCCCGCTTTGGTCACCGTCGCTAAAGCCAAGGCTTGAACATCGGCCAAACGCCCCCATCTCGTTTTCAATTCAAGACACGCGGTAAAGGAAAACCATCATGAGCAAAATTATCGGCATCGACCTTGGCACCACTAACTCTTGCGTCGCCATTATGGAAGGCGGCAAACCGAAGGTCATCGAAAACTCTGAAGGCGCACGCACCACGCCATCCATCATTGCCTACACCGATGAAAATGAAACCTTGGTCGGCGCTTCAGCGAAACGTCAAGCCGTCACCAACGCCACCAACACCCTTTACGCCGTCAAGCGCTTGATCGGTCGTCGCTTTGAAGAAAAAGAAGTTCAAAAAGACATCGATCTCATGCCTTATGGCATCGTGAAAGCAGATAACGGTGATGCGTGGGTTGAAGTGCGCGGCAAAAAAGTCGCGCCGCAGCAGGTCTCTGCCGACGTGCTGCGTAAGATGAAAAAAACTGCTGAAGATTACTTGGGCGAAGAAGTCACCGAAGCGGTGATCACGGTGCCCGCCTACTTTAACGACAGCCAGCGCCAAGCAACCAAAGACGCCGGTCGCATCGCCGGACTGGAAGTCAAGCGCATCATCAACGAGCCCACTGCCGCGGCACTTGCCTTTGGAATGGACAAGCAAGGCAAAGGCGATTCAAAGATCGCTGTGTATGACCTTGGCGGCGGCACCTTTGATATTTCGATTATCGAAATCGCCGACGTGGATGGTGAAAAGCAGTTTGAAGTGCTCTCCACCAACGGCGACACCTTTTTGGGTGGCGAAGACTTTGATCAGCGCCTGATTGATTTTATTTGCGATGAGTTCAAGAAAGAACAAGGCATCGATTTGCGTAGTGACGTGCTCGCGCTTCAGCGCCTGAAAGAAGCTGCGGAAAAAGCCAAGATCGAGCTGTCTTCGAGCCAGCAAACCGAAATCAATCTGCCCTACATCACCGCGGATGCCAAAGGTCCCAAGCACTTGGCACAAAAAATCACGCGTGCAAAATTTGAATCCTTGGTGGATGAATTAATCGCACGCACCATCGCACCATGCCGCGTGGCTATTCAAGACGCCGGCGTCAAAGTGAGCGATATCCAAGACGTGATTCTGGTGGGTGGCATGACGCGTATGCCCAAAGTGGTTGATCAGGTGCGCGAATTTTTTGGTCGCGAGCCCCGCAAAGACGTCAATCCAGATGAAGCCGTTGCAGTGGGCGCAGCCATTCAAGCGGGCGTGCTCAAAGGCGATGTCAAAGACGTGTTACTACTTGATGTCACGCCGCTTTCCTTGGGTATTGAAACCTTGGGTGGCGTGATGACTAAGCTCATCCAGAAAAACACCACCATTCCGACCAAAGCGAACCAAGTCTTTTCAACCGCCGATGACAATCAATCTGCAGTGACGATCCATGTGCTGCAAGGCGAGCGTGATATGGCCTCAGGTAACAAGAGCCTGGGCCAATTTAACCTCTCTGATATCGCACCTGCGCCACGCGGCATGCCGCAAATCGAGGTCACCTTTGATATCGACGCCAACGGCATCTTGCACGTCTCTGCAAAAGATAAATCCACAGGTAAAGAAGCCAAAATTAAAATTCAAGCAAGCTCGGGTTTATCCGAAGATGAAATTCAGCGCATGGTCAAAGATGCCGAAACCCACGCGGAAGACGACCGCAAAGCACTCGAATTGATTAATGCGCGTAACCAGTGTGAAGCCTTGGTGCATTCGGTGCGCAAATCACTCAAAGAATACGGCGATAAATTGGATGCAGGTGAAGCCGAAAAAATTGAAGCGGCGGCAAAAGACGCTGAAACTGCAATTGCCTCAGGTGACAAAGAAAAAATCGACGCTGCTGCAGAAGCCTTGGGTAAAGCTTCACAAAAACTAGGCGAAAAAATGTACGCCGATGCACAAGCTGCGCAGGCAGGTGCCGACGCAGCCGGCGGGCAAACCGCGGGCAGCGAATCCGGTAAAAAACCAGAAGGCGATGTGGTCGATGCCGAATTCACCGAAGTGAAAGACACCAAAAAGTAACTTGATCCACATTGCAACAAAGTCACGCGTGAGGCGTAAGGCATCAGCCTTGCGCCTCACGCGTTTCAATTCTTAAGCGAACACCATCATGGCCAAACGAGATTTTTATGACGTGCTCGGCGTCAACCGCGATGCCTCGGATGAGGACATCAAAAAGGCCTATCGCAAACTCGCGATGAAACACCATCCAGATCGCAACCCGGATAATCCCAAAGCAGAAGAATCGTTCAAAGAGGCAAAAGAAGCGTACGAGATTCTGTCCGATGAAAAAAAACGCGCGGCCTACGATAGCTACGGTCATGCCGGCGTGGATCCAGCGGCGGCCGCAGGCGCAGGTGGCGCAGGGTTTTCAAACTTCTCTGAAGCCTTTGGCGACATCTTTGGCGACATCTTTGGCGGCAATCGCCAAGGTCGATCGAATGTGTATCGCGGCGCTGATCTTCGCTACAACTTAGAAATTACACTCGAGCAAGCAGCGCACGGCTTTGAAACCAAGATTCGCGTTCCTACCATGGCCAAGTGCGAAACTTGCCATGGTTCAGGTGCAAAAGCCGGCACGCAACCGAGCACTTGTCCAACGTGCTCTGGTCAAGGCCAGGTGCGTGTCACACAAGGATTTTTCTCGATTCAACAACCTTGCCCACGTTGTCATGGCAACGGAAAAGTTATCGCCAATCCCTGCGCTGCGTGTCAGGGCGCTGGGCGCATCAAGCACCAAAAAACATTGTCGGTGAAAATCCCCGCGGGGGTCGATACCGGTGATCGCGTGCGCTTAAGTGGCGAAGGAGAAGCCGGTGTCAATGGGGGTCCGCCGGGTGATTTATACGTTCAAGTGCAAATCAAAGAGCACGCTGTGTTTCAACGTGATCACGATGACTTGCATTGTGAGATGCCCGTGTCATTTTCTACGGCTGCGTTAGGCGGCGAAATCGATATTCCAACGCTCGATGGTTCGGCGCGCATCAAAGTACCTGCCGAAACGCAGAGCGGAAAAACGTTTCGCTTACGCGGCAAGGGTATTCGTGGCGTACGCAGCCGTGAACACGGCGATTTATTCTGTCACGTCGTGATCGAAACACCCGTCAAACTCACAGATCGCCAAAAAGAACTGTTACGTGAGTTCGAAGAAATTACGCAAAAAGACGCTGGGCGACATAACCCGCGAGCCAAGGGCTGGCTCGATCGCGTCAAGGATTTTTTTGAGGGCTAAGACGCGCCTCAGTTTCACGTCGCCATGTCGTGCCAGTGGCAGTGTCTTCAAGCACTACGCCTAGCGCAAGCAGCTCAGCCCGAATACGATCGGCGGACGCAAAGTCACGTTGCTTTCGCGCGGCCAAGCGTGCGGTGATTTGCGACTCGATTTGCTCGGCACTCAAGCCATTACCCGTCGCGAGCTCGGCTTGCAAAAACTGCGCAGGGGCGCGCTGCAGCAAGCCCAACACTGCAGCCAACTGACGCAACAAAGGTGCAAAGTGCGTTTGTCCACGGTTGATCGCGTGCGCTAAATCGAACAACACCGCAACCGCTTCGGGTGTTGAAAAATCATCGTTTAATGCCGCGCGAAAGCGCTGTGCATGCGGCTGTTCCCAATCCACCGCAGTCGAGGACGCCAGCGCATGATCAGGCGCCATTTTTAATGCTGTGTATAAACGCGTTAATCCGCTGCGCGCATCTTCCATATGCTGATCGGAGTAATTCAGCGGACTGCGGTAATGGGCACGCAAGATAAAAAAGCGCACGACTTCGGCATCAAATGCTTGAAGAATCTCGCGGATGGTAAAGAAATTTCCTAACGACTTAGACATTTTTTCTTCATCAACGCGCACAAATCCGTTGTGCATCCAAACATTGGCTAGCGGCTGGCCGCTCGCGCCTTCGCTCTGTGCAATTTCATTTTCATGATGCGGAAACTGCAAGTCTTGACCGCCTCCATGAATATCAAAATGTGCTCCCAATAACGCACAACTCATGGCTGAGCATTCAATGTGCCAACCGGGTCGGCCGTGACCCCAAGGAGAGGCCCACTTCACTTCATCGGGCTCGGTCGCTTTTGCCGCTTTCCACAACACGAAATCCAGCGGGTCCTTTTTTTCGGTGTCGATCTCAACGCGCTCACCTGCACGTAAATCGTTGAGTGATTTTCCGGAAAGCTTGCCGTAACCAGCAAAACTTCGGACCGCATAGTTCACATCACCCTGCCCAGTTGCATAGGCCAAGCCGCGTTCTTGCAAACGCGAGATGAGCTCGAGCATCTGCGGCACATACTGCGTTGCGCGTGGCTCATGGTCGGGTCGTTCGACACCCAGCGCATCGGCATCGGCGTGCATGTGTTGGATATAGCGCTCAGTCAGCGCGGCAATCGTTTCACCCTGCTCGACCGCACGACGAATGATCTTATCGTCGATATCCGTGATATTGCGCACGTAAGTCACTTGATAGCCGCTGGCGCGCAACCAACGACGGACCAAATCAAACACCACCATCACCCGCGCGTGTCCCAAATGACAGTCGTCGTAGACCGTCATTCCACAGACGTACATCCGCACCTCGCCTTCATGCAAAGGCTGAAAGTCTTGCTTGTCGCGGGTCAGAGAGTTGTAGATGCGAAGCATGTGGTGTGTTACCCACCGTGGTAGACACAAAAACAAGGCCCGCGCGGTTGTGAACCGGCGAGCCATGGTTTAGAATTTGTTTTTTCGTATCGTATTGAAAATTATAACACAATGGTCAATTTCAGCGAACGTTGCGTGACGATGTTTACAGCGATAGTGCGGTCTCAGCCGCTGCGTGTGTTGACCCGCTTACCTCTCTTGCGTGCGCTTGTTTTTTTGATCATGGCCAGCACTTCGCTGGCGTGGGCTCAAACCGATGATTTGCAAGAAGCCTCCAAGTTGTTGCGTGCAGGACAACACGCGCAAGCACTCGAACGGGTGAACAAAGTGTTGTCCGCAAAGCCACGTGATGCGCAAGCGCGCTTCCTTAAAGGCCTGATCTTTACCGAACAAGGTAACACCCGCGAGGCTGTTGATATCTTCCAAAAACTCACGCAAGATTTTCCTGATCTACCCGAGCCCTACAACAACTTGGCAGTGATCTACGCTGGTCAAGGTCAGTATGAAAAAGCGCGTGCTGCACTCGAACAGTCCATCCGCACCCATCCAAGCTACGCCACCGCCTATGAAAATCTTGGTGACGTTTACGCCAAGCTGGCGAGTCAAGCCTATGACAAAGCACTGCAACTCGATTCTTCCAACTCGGCTGCACAAAATAAATTAGCGTTAGTACGCGACCTTATTGGTGGCGCACCTCGCGGTACTGTTGTTGCCGCTGCAAAACCCCCAGCCAAGCCCGCTACAACAGTGGTCACCGAAACAAAACCTGCCGCCGAGCCAGCCAAAGCGGCATCGGCGAGTGCACCAGCGCCTGCGCCCATGGCTGCAGCCCCCGTTGCCGCCGCACCAGAGCCTAAACCAGCCGCAACCAAGCCCGCTGCTGAAAAATCAAGTGCTGGTGAAGATGAAGTCATGAAAACGGTGCAAGCTTGGGCCGCCGCTTGGTCAAAGAAAGATGTGGATGGTTATTTAGCGCTCTACGCTCGCGACTTCAAAACCCCCGGGGGTGAATCGCGCAGTGACTGGTCTAAAGCGCGACGTGATCGCATCATGGCACCCAAATCGATTGCAGTGAGCGTCGAAAATCCACGTGTCAGCATTCAAGGTGATCACGCCACTGTCAGCTTCAAACAAAAATATCGTTCAGATTTACGTACCGTGAACAGTGGCAAAACACTGGTTCTCGTTCGAAGCGGAAATCGCTGGCTGATCCAGCAGGAGAAGGTCGGCAGCTAATGACACGCAACGCGGCCAAGCAAGCGCTCATCAGCGCGCTAGGTGTTGCGCTTCTTCTAACGGTTGCGAGCACACCGCTTAACGCACGGCGACATCCAGCGCACGCCGCACCGGCATCCAACGCTGCAACTACAAAACCCAGTGTCGCACCGCAGACGGTTGCGACGGAACGACTTCTCGCGCAAGTTTTTGAAGCACTAGACCAACACAAAATGGATTTAGCGCTACAACGCGTTGACGCGTTGATTGCTGCGCGCCCAAACTATCGTCTCGCACATCTCATCCGTGGCGACTTACTGCTGGCGCGCACACGCCCGATCTCAGGATTTGCCTCTGGTGTGCGTGCCCCCGGCGATAAAGTCGAAGACCTACGTGCAGAGGCCTTGGCAAGATTGCGCGCCATGCGCGAGCGCCCCAAAGCGGAACAGGTGCCGCGTTACTTACTGCAACTCCGCCCCAACCAAAAGCATGCGCTGGTCGTCGACACCAAACGATCGCGACTCTACGTCTACGAAAATCAACGTGGGCGCCTGCAGTTTGTGACCGACTATTACGTCACGATTGGCAAACAAGGCGCAGCCAAAATGCGTGAGGGTGATCAAAAAACACCGTTGGGCGTGTACCACGTGACCGCGAATTTACCGCGCGCCAAGCTCACCGATTTCTATGGATCGGGAGCATTCCCGATTAACTATCCCAACGAATGGGACAAGCGTCAGGGCCGCAACGGTCATGGGATTTGGTTACATGGCACGCCATCAGATACCTATGCTCGCCCACCGCGAGCCAGTGACGGTTGCATTGTGTTATCCAACCCCGATCTCGAAGCGCTCGGACTGGGTTTACAAGTGGGCCTCACCACCGTGATCATCGCCGAAGAGATTCAATGGTCAACCGCCGATGCCCACGAGAGCGAGCGACAAACCCTCGCGCAAGCACTCGAGAGCTGGCGCGCCGATTGGGAAAGCCTCAACACCGATCGTTACTTACAACACTATGCAAGTCGCTTCACATCCGGAGATCAAGATCTACGCGCATGGGCGGCACAAAAACGTAAAGTCAACGCGGGCAAAGAGTGGGTCAAAATT
>CANIIA010000105.1 GCA_947467435.1 Betaproteobacteria bacterium | reverse complement strand
AGTCAAAAAATAACGGCAAGTAATACTCAATGCCTGCCGAGGGCGTGCCATGCGAAATATCGCGATAGACCCCTTGACGCGATGGATCGCCTTCAAACACTTCACGAAAGCGGGCCCGAAACCGTGCACGTCCTGCCTCATCGATTGGAAATTCTCGGGCCGGTAATAAACGAACTTCTTTCACTTTGTAGAGCGTGCGTTGGGTGTCGACATCAAAGGTGCGAATCGAATCGATGCTGTCATCAAAGCGTTCGATGCGGTACGGCAACACACTTCCCATCGGAAACAGATCAATCAACGCACCGCGCACGCAGTATTCACCTGGTGCCACCACTTGGGTGACGTGGGTGTAACCCGCGGTGAGTAATTGTTCGCGCAAGGCATCGGCATCTAGCGTTGCGCCTTCGGCAATAAAAAACGTGTAAGCCGCAAGATAGGCTGGCGGACACAAGCGCGCCAGTGCCGTGGGCGCAGGGACCACGGCAATATCAAATTCGCCACGTTGAATGCGGTACAGCGTGGCTAAGCGTTCTGAGACTAAATCGTGGTGCGGAGAAAAATTATCCCAAGGCAGCGTTTCCCAATCGGGGAGCAGGCAGACGCGCAACTGCGGTGCAAACCAAAGAATTTCATTACACAGGCGCTGCGCATCTTGCGCGTTGGCAGTGATCAGTGCGATGGGCTGTGCTTGTGCGGCCAAGCGTGCCAAAGCCAGCGCGTCGGCCGAACCCACCAAGCCCGTGACGCGACGTCGGGCCCCGGGTTCTGTTGGCAGGGCATCGCGTTGCATAGTGAGCGGACTTTGGCCTAGTGAAGAAAATGCATTAAGCGCAACACCCCAACGCTGTCCGTGTGTGGGAGACAAACAACGGTTGTTTGGGGCTGCGCGACATGCAATTATATCGTCCCTAGCCTATTCATTGCGCTTCAACCAAGGTTCATCGATGGCATTGCATGCATTAATTCCAGCGGCAGGCGTCGGTGCACGCGTTGCCGCAGGCACCCAAGGCGCGCCCGCTAAACAATATTTAGCGTTGGCGGGTCATTGCATGTTGTGGCACGCGATTCGCTGCCTTTCTCATCCGGCCATTGAAACGGTGTTTGTTGTGTTGTCGCCGGAGGATGTGGTGTTTTCTCAATACGATTGGCGCGCGTTTGCGGGGCGCCTTGAACCGTTGTACTGCGGCGGGGCCACACGACGCGATTCGGTATACAACGGCCTTGTCGCTGCCATGGCTGGTATTCAAACCGATGATTGGATCTTGGTGCACGATGCCGCACGTCCGTGTTTGCCTGCGCAATCACTACAAACGCTCATCGATACGTGCCTGCAAGATCCAGTGGGTGGTTTGCTCGCGCTGCCTTGCGCCGATACGGTCAAACGGATTGCATCCGAGAGCGCGCAGGGTGTACGTAGTTTGCATACCGAATCACGTGCCTCGTTGTGGTTAGCGCAAACCCCGCAGATGTTTCGTGCCGGTTTGCTTGCGCAAGCGTTACGTTTGGCGAATGCCGAAGTGACTGATGAGGCCAGCGCGATCGAGCAAATGGGTTTACAACCACGCTTAGTACAAGGCAGTCGACGTAACCTCAAAGTGACTTATCCCGAAGATGTGGCGATGGCCAACGCCTTATTGGAAATGCAATGAGAATTGGACAAGGCATTGACGTACACGCGCTCGTCGAGGGGCGCGATTTAATCATCGGTGGCGTCAAGATTCCCTACTCAAAAGGATTGCTTGGGCACTCCGATGCTGATGTGCTGTTGCACGCCATAAGTGATGCGCTGTTGGGTGCTGCCGGGTTGGGGGATATAGGAAAACATTTTCCGGATACGGATCCACAATGGAAGGGCGCGGATAGTCGCGCGCTATTACGCGCCGTGGTAGCACGGGTGGCAGCGCAAGGTTGGGCGGTGGTGAATGTGGATGCCACCATCGTTGCGCAAGCACCGCGCATGGCGCCACACATCCCGCAGATGCAAACACACATCGCCAGCGACCTAGGTATTGCCATCGCAGCGGTCAATATCAAGGCCACCACCACCGAGCACTTAGGGTTTACCGGTCGTGGTGAGGGTATTGCTGCGCAAGCGGTGGTGTTGCTGCGCGCGCTCAACGCAAGTTAAGGGGCCGTGGATGTATTCCCCTACCTACAACCACATCCGTGATCGAGCAGAAGCGCTTGCCTTTATGCGCGCAAACAATTTTGCTGTGTTGGTGGCGGGTGATGGTGCTGGTGAACACGCGCTGAGCGCGTCGCATTTGCCGGTGTTGATTGAAGAACGTTCCGCCGTGGGTGGCGAGGGCTTGGTGATTGTGGGTCACCTCGCTAAAAGCAATCCGCAATGGGAACAATTTTTTGATCAAGAAGTCATGGTGGTGTTTCAGGGAGCGCATGCGTACATCTCGCCACGGTGGTATGCGCAAACCGAACGTGTACCGACCTGGAATTACGCGGCCGTGCATGCCTATGGCCCAGTGCGTGGACTGGTCGATCGCGAAGAAAAATATGATGCGGTGGCCAAATTGGTCGCAGCCCATGACCCGGCTTGGTTGCCGGCCTTTCAGAGCCTGAGTACCACTTACATGGATGGGATGTTGCAGGCGATTGTGGCGTTTGAAATCAACGTCACGCATCTCGAAACGCGCTGGAAGCTATCGCAAAATCGTGGTCGTGATGAGCAGCTGCGCATCGCTGCGGCGCTAGATCAATCGCAAGACGCCGCAGCGCGTTCACTTGCCACGCTCACACGGGCGCATTTAGTCAAAGACTGAGCCGCTTCGCCTGTCGTTTCCGCGACGCGTTCGGTGCGTGGAACGGCTTACTCAGTGGGGCTGCGACGCAGTGCCTTGATACGTCCACGAGATATTTTTTCTTCCACTCGACGAAGTTGCGATGCGCGCGTCGGTCGCGTGGCGTGCCGTACAGCAGGCACGCGCAGTGCCAAGCGAATACGTTCGGCTAAACGCTCAAGTGCTTCGCTGCGATTGAGCGCTTGACTGCGATGTTGTTGCGCTTTGATGATCAACACCCCTGCATCATTCAGGCGACGATCGGCCTGCTGGAGTAAACGATGTTTAATGGCTTCAGGCAGCGACGAGGCGAGCACGTCAAAGCGCAAATGAATCGCAGAGGACACCTTGTTCACGTGTTGTCCACCGGCGCCTTGTGCACGCACAGCAAAGAGCACACATTCGCTCAGCGGTAAGCTCAGTGTTGGGGTGATACGTAGCACCTGATCGTTACGACAAATCAAGGGCGGCGAGGCGTGTCCGTGGGGTCACGCAGTGCAGGGGTTGTGCTGAATTCGCGATCATCGATAAGACGATAACGTTGTTGCATCAATGCGGCTAAATCGACACGTAGTTTTAAATCGCGCGTGAGTCGCGCGGCACGTTGCTCGAGCGCAGCACGCTCTGGCAGCGAACCTCGTTCGCGTGCAAACACCAGTAAATTAACGGCCTTAGGAAGTTCAAGTGTTGCCACGCTTGGAAAGGTTTGCGTATAAGCGCGCACCATACCGGCATACTTGGCGTTGCGTGCGGGTCCCCAGATGTTGCTGACCACCACACCGCCCGGGGTGAGTACGCGTTTGACGGCTTGAATAAATTCAAGTGTGCTTAGCGCATCGGGTACCGCATCGGGTCCAAAGGCATCCAGCAGCACGATGTCGTAACGCACATTGCTGCGTTCGATCAGCGCACGACCATCGCCCACGTGGACTTTTAAATTGGCATCCTCTTTAAATCCAAAATGACTACGCGCAACGGCCAGTACCTCGGGGTCCAGTTCGGCAACATCAATTTTTAAGGCAGGGACTTTTCGGTGAAGATAAGTGGCGATCGTGCCCCCACCGAGGCCGATGATGAGCATCCGCTTTGGCTGAGCGACCATCGCTAATACGAGCGGCGCGGCTTGTGTGTACACCGATTCAAGATGCTCGGGGTCACCAGGTTTGATGACGCTTTGGCGTGCTGCGCCATCATCCAGATATAACGCACGCAAGCCATCGCGATCTTCTTTGACTAAGATGTTTTGTAGTGCCGAGCGCTTTTCATAAATCACACGCTCCTCTGCACGCGCTGACACACTGATGAGTAGCGCAGCAACGATCGAGGTGAACCAGCGTGCCAAGGTAGATCGGTGTTTAAACATCAGGGTCAAGCCTTGTGTGATGAGCGTGAGAGTTCTAAGCGTGCAACCAGTCCGCCACCTTCTCGCGGTAAGAGGTGCAATGCACCGTGGTGTAACTGTGCCACACGCGCGACGATAGCTAAACCCAGTCCGGCACCGCTTGCGTCGGTTCGCGCCGATTGTAATCGGGTGAAGGGTTGTTGCATGCGTACTGTTTCATGTGCAGGAATGCCTGGACCGCGATCACGCACTTCAATCCACGCGTGTTGCGCAGTACATCCAGCAGCTACTTCAATGGGTTCGCCTGCGTAGCGCAAGGCATTGTCGATCAGGTTACGAATCGCGCGCCGAATCGCCAGCGGGGCCATCGGTAGGCGACCCGCTTGCAGCGTCGTGGTGTGAACGGCTCGACCGAGTTGTCCATCACGTTGGACGACTTCAAGAAGCAGCGCATCTAAGTCATGCACGCTGAGAGCTTCATCTTCGCCACGCGCAAAGGCCATGAATTGACCGATGATTTGATCCATCTCTTCGATGTCGAGTGCCATGCCTTCACGTAACGCTGGATCGCTGGCGGAGAGTTCAATCGCTAAGCGTAACCTTGCCAGCGGAGTGCGTAAATCATGCGAGATCCCTGCTAAGACGGTCGCGCGCTCGCGATCAAGACGGGCCAGTTCACCGGCGAGTTGATTGAACGCGACAGTCAGGGTGCGTACTTCATGTGGACCGCTTGCAATGGTCGCAAGCGTAGGTTCACCGCGTTTGAGTGCATGCGCCGCTTGGGTGAGTCGCGCGAGTGGTTCGTTGATGCGTGTTGCAATTGCCCACGCACCTAACATAGACAAGAGTAATGCAATCACCGCCCAACCTAGCCAAGTACGCGTGGGATCGGGTTGTAAGCGTTCGCGTGGCATTTGCACCCAAAACTCATCATCACCAATAAAAAAGCTCACCCAAAAACCTTCAATGCCATCGCGCGAAAAACCAATACGTGTTTCTGGACCAAGCGCATGACGTACTTGTTGGGCGATGCGCTCAGTCAGCGGCTCGGGGGCTACAGGTTGGATGTGTTCGTCAGGACGGGCGAGGTAAACGCGTAGTTGTTCGCTGTCGTTCATGTCGTGCAGCAACTCGATGCGTTGCTGTGGGTCAGCATGCAAGATCGCTGCGCGAGTGAGATTGACCACGCTCACCGCTTGCTGCGCGATTTCGTTGGCCAATGGTTCTCGTTGGGCATATTGGTAGATGGCAGACCACGCGAGTAACGACACGAGCAGTAATGCGGTGATGAGAATAAATGCCCGTCCAAATAACGAGTCTGGATGTAAACGGCTCACTTGGCTTCACCGTCGGGCACAAACATGTACCCGAGCCCCCACACGGTTTGGATGTAGCGAGGATGTGTTGGATCTGTTTCAATCAATTTACGCAGACGCGAAATTTGTACATCCAGTGAGCGATCAAAGACTTCGTATTCTCGACCGCGCGCGAGCTCCATTAATTTGTCTCGTGATAACGCGCTGCGTGCATGTTCAACCAAGACTTTGAGGAGCACGAATTCACCCGTCGTGAGTGGTACAGGTTGACCCGCTTTGGTGAGTAAACGTGTCCCAAGATCGAGTTGAAATGCACCAAATTGGCATTGCGTCTGTTCTGCGCCAAGAAAGCGCGTCGGCGCAGTCACACGCACACGACGTAGCACCGCACCAATGCGCGCGATTAGCTCGCGGGGATTAAACGGCTTAGGTAAATAATCATCGGCGCCCATTTCTAAGCCAACAATTCGGTCGACATCGTCGCCGCGTGCGGTCAGCATAATGATGGCTGGATGGCCAGGTTGCGTACGCAAGCGTTGGCAAATGGTTAAGCCATCTTCACCTGGTAACATCAAATCGAGTACCACTAAGTCGACCCGATCGCGCGCGAGTTGTCGATCCATCTCGATGCCATTGGCCACGGCTTTGACCGTGTAACCTTGTTCGGTCAAATAGCGCGTGAGCATCTCGCGTAAACGGGCATCGTCATCCACCACGAGAATGCGCGTCTTTAATGGGATCGTCTGTTCACTCATTTGAGGTTGCGTTGTGCGTGTGGCTGGTGCTTGATTGGTGCTTGGTTAAGGCGAGATCTGATCGTTGCAGAATAACCGATTGTTACAATGTTTCCTGCAGCGAATTGTTGCTGAACGTAACATCCGAGCTATGCACATCCGATCTGCGCGTCACGCCTTGGGGCTCGTGTCCTCAGGGCTCTTGTTGTTGCTACTCTGCTCTGCGCTGCGCGCGCAGCCCGAGCCGCGCCCCATTGGTCGTGCAACGCAAGAGGACACGGCGGGCCAGCCAGAAAAGTCGGCGCAAGATCGTGCGCGCCGCCAAGAGCGACACGAGCGTTTACGTCAAGATATCGATCGTTTTGATCCGGCGCAGCGCGAAGCGTTTGAACAGCGACGCGCTGACCGACGCGCACAGTGGCAGCGCATGTCACCCCAAGAGCGCGATCAATTACGCCACGATTTAGAAAAAATGCATTCCCGACATCGACATCCACCTAACGTTGAACCACCGCGACCTGCTCCCACTGAAGCGCCGCGATAATGGGTGAGTCATTCAGAGAATTTTTTCATCGATCCATTTAGAAACAACGGCCGGTTGATGTTGGTCCATGCGCGCGAGGAGTGTCGCGCCATCCGCATCGTGATAAACCATCTCTAGATGCTCGGTGCGTAGAAACTGTTCGTTCACGACTTGTTTTAAGAATCCAACCAAGGGTGAGTAAAACCCTGCGACATCGAGTAAGCCGTAGGGTTTGCCGTGCAGACCGATTTGCGCCCAAGTCCAGACTTCAAAAAATTCTTCGAGCGTTCCGATTCCGCCAGGCAGTGCCACAAAGCCATCCGCGAGCTGCGCCATCATGGCTTTGCGCTCGTGCATCGTGTCCACCACATGCAAGGCGCTCAATCCGCGATGTTGCACTTCTTTTTGTAACAAGCTTGTGGGGATCACACCCACAACTTCTCCACCGGCGGCAAGCGCTGCATCCGCTACGATACCCATCAAGCCGACGCGTCCGCCGCCGGTGACTAATCGCCGTCCGCTGGTCGCAAGCAAGGTCCCAAATGCACGTGCGGCAGTGGCATAGGCTGGATCGCGACCGGCGTTGGCACCGCAAAACACACAGACCGATTGCATCTTGGGCATGACGCTTCCTTGGTTGACGT